>JACQUS010000353.1 GCA_016210125.1 Chloroflexota bacterium
CCACTATCTGTGAGCCACTATCTGTGAGCCACTATCTGTGAGCCACTACCTGTGAGCCACTACCTGTGAGCCACTATAGGCGTGGCTGCTGCGGCTGGTCAATGCTCGGCGGCTTCGGCTGCTCGCCCCAGTCGGAAGCCACGAGCAGCGCCGCGGCGTCCGGCGCGGCATAGGCCACTTGGCCGCCGCAGAGGGTCAGCCAGACGCGCGGCAGCGGGCGCTCCGCATGGGCCAGATCCGCGAGGCGGCCGTCCAGCACTACCAGGTCGGCGTGTGCCCCGGGGCCGAGGTGGCCGCGGTCGGCTTGGCCGCCCAATGCAGCGGCGCTGCGGGTGAACAGCGGCAGGGTGGCATCCAGCCCTAGGCGCTCCGACGCTCCAAGCACGTAGCCCTCCTCGGTGCGGCGGGTCAGCGCGGCGCGCAGGGCCACCAGCGGCTCGGGCGGGACGACCGGCGCATCGGAGCCGGCGGCCAGGGGCACGCCGGCGCGCAGCAGGCTGCGCGCCGCGTAGAGCCAGCGCCAGGCGGCGCGCGGGTACGCGGCACGATAGCGATCGCCGCGCCAGTAGACGAAGGCGGGCTGGGTGACGATGGCGGCGCCGGCCGCAGCGATGCGCTCGGCGAAGCCTGGCGGGCAGACTGCGGCGTGCTCGACGCGGTGCGGCCAAGCGAGATCGCCGGCACCCTGGGCGTGGGCACAGGCGTCGGCCGCCGCCAGCACCTCCTCGGCCTCGACCGCGTGGAGGGCGACCGGGAAGCCGGCCCGCTGGGCGTCGCGCACCAAGGCGGCGACGGCCGGCGGCGACGGCGCAACCTGGCCGCCGGCCTGGCCGAGCAGCAGCTTGAGCCCGCCCCAGGCGAGCCAGGCGTCGCCCCGGCCTGGCCAGGCGCCGGCGGCGCGGCGCTCGTCCAGTGTTTCGGCGCCAGTGAAGAGCGTCACGCGGACGCCGAGGTGGCCCTGCTGCTGCCAGCCGCGCAGGTCCTCGAAAGTCGCCAGCGTGTTCGTGGCCGTGAGATCGTGCACGCTGGTCACGCCGGCGGCGAGCAGGCGCTGGCCGGCTGCGGCGACGCCGGCGGCGATCTCGGTGGCGTCACGCCGCGGGACAACCGTGGTGCTGAGCCAGGCGTCGAGGTCGACGAGCAGGCCGTTCGGCTCGCCGGCCGCGTCGCGCCCGACGTGGCCGCCCGGCGGATCGGGCGTGTCGCGGCCGATGCCGGCCAGCGCCAAGGCGCGGGAGCTCAGCACGCTGGCGTGGCGCGTCGCGTGGCGCAAGCGCACCGGGTGGCCGGGCACGGCGGCGTCGAGCTCCCAGCGCGTCGGGTGGCGGCGCTCGGCCAGGCGGTCCTCGCTGTAGCTGCTGGCACGCACCCACGCGCCTGGCGGCAGGCGCGTGGCGGCCTGGGCGACGATGGTCTGAATCTCGGCGATGGAGCGAGCGCCGCTACAGTCGGCGCTGAGCAGGGCGCTCGCCAGTCCGACCAGGTGCAGGTGCGCGTCGACGAAGGCTGGCAGGACAGTACGGTCGCCGCAGTCAAGGAGGCGCGTCGCCGCGCCGCATCGGGCCAGGGCCGGCTGCCCCAGCGCCACGACACGCCCGGCGCGGACGGCCAGGGCGAAGGTCCGCGGCGCGGCCGAGGCGAGCGTCAGCACCCGGCCGCGCACGAGGAGGTCGGCTTGTCCGGCGACGCGATTCGGCGTACGATGTGCGCTGGCCATGCTGACGCTACCGCTCCTCTCCGGCTACGTGGCGCTCGAGGTGGCGGCCGGGCTTGCCGTCGCGCTCGCACTGATTGATCCTGGCCGCCGCGCCCGCCGCGCGCTGACGCTGCTGGCGGCCGTCGCCCTGCTGGCGGCCGTGGCGCTGCTGGCGCTCGGCGCGGCGCGCGCCGGCGCGGAGGCGCTCGCCCTTCTGCATCCGGCCTGGCCGGCGCTGGCCGGGCGCGCGCTGCTGGCCTTCGCCGGCACCCTGGCCCTCGCCGCCTGTCTGGCGTTCGTCGGTCCGGGTGCCGTCGTGCGCGCTGCGCTCGTCCTCGCGGCGCTCCTCGGGCTGGCCACGCTGGCGACACTGGACGCGCTGTACGGCGGGGGGCTCGTTGCCGGAGCGGTGCTGGCGCCCCTCAGCGGCGCGGTGGCCCTGGGCGCGGTCGTCGCGGCCTTGGCCCTCACCTGGCGCGCCAAGCTGCTCGGCCGCAGCGTCGGGCCGAGCGCGCAGGACCTGCTGGCCCTGGGCGTCGGCGCGCTGGCGCTTCAGGGCTTCGTCCTGCTCGGCCACGTCGCGCTGGGCCTGCCGGGGCCGAGCCCGCGTCCGCTGCTGCACGGCGCGGTCGGAAGCTGGTTCTGGCTGCGCATCGGCCTCGGCCTGGCACTTCCACTGGCGCTGGGCGGCTTCGTGGCGCAGCGAATCGACGCGCGGCGGCCGGCGCGGCTGGCGTGGTTGCTGGCGGCGATGCTCGGCCTGGTCGCGCTGGGTGAGCTGGCAGGTCGCCTTCTGCTGGTGCAGACCTCGGTCCTGTTCTGATCTCCGCTCATCTGCAACGGTCCCTGGCGAGTTGCCCCACCCCCTTTGCGGCGCCTGGAAAAGGCTGGCGCGGCCGTGCACGACGCCGCCTTACGAAAGATGCCCGGAACGGGCGACGCCCCCATTGCACTGCCGGGCCCCTCGGCCGCCATAGACCCTGCCCGTTGCATGCGCGTCGCTGTCCGGCGGGGACGTCAGCAGCTCCGGCCGTTTGGGGGCCCGGTCAGGTTACCAGCGCCGCCAGGCGCCGCAGCCGCGCGCCGGCCTCGTGCAGCGTCTCGTCGCGCTTGGGAAACGCGAAGCGCACGAGGCGCTCGCCGAGCTCCTTATGGTGGTAGAATGCGCTGCCCGGGACGCCAATGACGCCGACCTCGGCGGCCATCCACTCGACGAAGGCGCGATCGGGGAGATCTCGGATGGCCCGGAAGTCGGCCAGCACGTAGTAGGCGCCCTCCGGCTCGAGCACCGGAAGCCGGCCGCCTCGAGCTCGGCCCGGAAGAGGTCGCGGCGCCCGGCGTAGTCGCGGCGCAGGCCAGCATAGTACTCGGCGGGCAGCGCGAGGGCCGCCAGCGCGGCCTCCTGGA
>JACQUS010000344.1 GCA_016210125.1 Chloroflexota bacterium
CACCGCGCGGCGCGGTGTGCAGAGCCTCCCGCATAGCCAGCCAGGCCTGGCGGGCCTCTTCGACTGAGCCCTCGTCCTCGATGGTCGTGATGTCGCCGGGGTCGCGGTCCAGCGTCACCGCCTTGAGCACGCGGCGCATGATCTTGCCGCTGCGCGTCTTCGGCAGCGTGGTCACGAAGTTCACCTCGCCGATGACCGCCACCGGCCCCAGGGCATTGCGCACGGTGTCCACTAGCTCGCGGCGGAGCTGCTCCGACGGCTGGTGGCCGTGCTTGAGCATGACGAAGCCGGAGATGACCTCGCCGCGCATCTCGTCCGGCCGGCCGATGACCCCGGCCTCGGCCACAGCCGGATGGCGCAGAAAGGCCGTCTCGACCTCAATGGTGCCGATGCGGTGCGCCGCGATCTTAATGATCTCGTCGGCGCGGCCGGAGAACCAGACATAGCCGTCCTCGTCGATCTGTGCTGCGTCGCCCGTGAAGTAGACGCCGGGGATGCGCTCCCAGTAGTCGCGCCCGTAGCGCTCCGGATCGCCCCAGATCGTCGGCGTCAGGCCCGGGAAGGGCCGCTTGATGACCATGATGCCCTTCTCGCCCGGGCCGCAGACCTCGCCCTCGAGCGTCATCACCGCGGCCTCGACGCCGGGCAGTGGGATGCCGGCCGAGCCGGGCTTGATTGGCAGCATGCCGAGACCGTACGGATTGCCGAAGATCGGCCCGCCCGTCTCGGTCTGCCACATGTGATCGATGATCGGGATGCGGTCGTCGAAAACGCGCTTCTGCAGCCACTCCCACACCGGCGCGTTCAGCACCTCGCCGGCGCAGAACAGCCGCTCCAGCGATGAGAGATCGAACCGCCGCGCCGGCTCCTCGCCGTAGCGCATCAGCATGCGCGCCGCCGTCGGCGAGGTGAAGATGCCGGTCACGCCGAACTCCTCGATGGTGCGCCAGAAGACCTCCGGGCCGGGGTAGTCCAGCGCACCCTCATAGGCGATGCTGGAGCAGCCGAGGAGCAGCGGCGCGTACACGATGTAGCTATGGCCGACGACCCAGCCGATATCGGACGTCGACCACCAGACATCGGTCGGCCGCAGGCCATACACCCAGCGCGCCTGGCCGGTGATCCAGACGGCATAGCCGCCGTGCGTGTGCACGGCCAGCTTCGGCGCGGCCGTCGTGCCGGAGGTGGCCAGGATGTACGCCGGCTCGTTGGCCTCCATGCGCACGACCGCCCCATCGCCGTCGGCCGCGCGCGCCAGGAAGTCCGACCACCACTCGTCGCGGTCGGGCAGCATCGGCGCGCCGTCGGCGGTCCGGCGCAGGACGACGACGCGCTCGACGGCGTTACCGGGCATCTCCAGCGCCGCGTCAACGATCTCCTTGAGGCGGACCTCCTGGCCCTTGCGGTAGGTCACGTCGGCGGTGAAGACCAGGCGCGAGCCGCTGGCGACGACGCGGTCGGCCAGGGCGCTGGCCCCGAAGCCCGCGAACACCACCGAGTGGATGGCCCCGATGCGCACGGTCGCCAGCATGAGGATGATGGCCTCCGGGCAGGTGGGCATGTAGACCGTCAGCCGGTCGCCCTTGCGGATGCCCAGCGCGCGCAGGGCCGCGGCCACCCGCTGGACCTCGCGCCGGAGCTGGGCGTAGGTGAAGAGCCGGCGCTCGCCCCGCTCGTTGAGGTAGATGAGCGCCGTGTGCCCGCCCCAACCGCTCTGGGCGTGGTGGTCCAGCGCCGCGTGGGCGATGTTCGTCTCGGCGCCGCTGAACCAGCGAAACGTCGGGTAGTCGTGCTCGAAGACGCGGTCCCAGCGCCGGAACCATGGCAGGGCGTCCGCGGCCCGCGCCCAGAAACGGTCCGGCTCTTCCAGCGCCTCGCGGCACCAGCGCCGAACCATCGGGTTGATCATCTCGGTCACGGTGCGCCTCCGCCTGAGGTGTCTTCGAACCCGCCCGACGACGTGGTCG
Source organism: Chloroflexota bacterium (assembly GCA_016210125.1). Taxonomy (GTDB): domain Bacteria; phylum Chloroflexota; class UBA6077; order FW602-bin22; family JACQUS01; genus JACQUS01. Next base: position 1,968 of record JACQUS010000344.1, read on the forward strand.
GCACGGCGGCCCCGCGGCGGATCGCCGCGACCCGTCAAGCTAGCAACGTGTGCACCATCATGGGACGGCCGCCTGAGCAACGTCAAGGCCCCGCCGACTTGCCCTCTCGCTACCTGGCGGCTACAATCGGCGGCCATAGACCCGCGAGGAGGAGAGCCTTGCACGAGGTGACGCGATCGTTGAGCCCGTTCACGCGCCGGCTCGCTGAGCACGCCAGCGCCCTCGACCCGGCGCACCTGCCGGCCGAGGTCGTCGAGCGCGCGCGGCAGGTCGTCCTCGACACCTGCGCCGCGCTGCTGTCCGCCGCCGAGCTGGACGTCGGCCGCGCGATCCTGGCCTTCGCCGCCACGCTCGGCGACCGGCCCGAGGCCACCGTCGCCGCCAGCACGCTGCGGCTCAGCGCTATGGATGCCGCGCTGGTCAACGGCTCGCTGGCCCACGCCGACGAGACCGACGACTCGCACTTCTCTAGCCTGACCCACCCGGCGGCCATGGCCGTGCCGGCCGCGCTCGCGCTCGGCGAGCCGCGCGGCCTCGACGGCGCGACGCTCCTGGCGGCGGTCGTCGCCGGCTACGACGTGCAGTGCCGCGTGGCCAAGTCCATGGGCCCACGCAACCTCCAGGACCGCGGCTTCATGGCCCTGGCCGTCTGCGGGTCGTTCGGCGCCGCCGCCGCGGCCGGCCGTGCCCTCGGGCTCGACGCCCAGCGCATGGCCTGGACGCTCGGCCTCGTTGGCCTCCAGACCGGCGGGCTGTGGGCCTGCGCCGAGGAGCCCGGCCACTACGCCAAAGCCGTCCAGAGCGGCTTCCCGGCGCGCGACGGCGTGTGTGCCGCGCTCATGGCCGCCAGCGGGCTGCCCGGGCCGGAGGCCATCTTCGAGGGGCCGAACAACGCCGTCGCCGCCTTCTCCGCCCGCCCGGACTACGAGCAGCTCACCGCCCAGCTAGGCCAGCGCTACGAGATCATGGGCACGAGCATCAAGAAGCACGCCTGCGGCGGACCGATCCGCGGGCCGGTCGACGGCCTGCTGGACCTGATGAGCCAGCACCGCCTGGCCGCCGACGCCATTGCGCGCATGGACGTCCGGCTGGCGCACTCGGCGGTGAAGATCGTCGGCGGGCGCGCGATACCCTCGATCTCCCTGCCGTTCGTGATGGCCGTCGCTGCGCACGACGGCTTCGTCGGCGTGGAGCAGACGCACGCGCCCAGGCGCACCGAGGACCCGCAGGTGCTGGCGCTGGCCGACCGCGTGCACCTGAGCGGCGACGACGAGCTGGAAGCCGGCTGGCCGACGCTGCGGCCGGCGGTCGTCGAGCTGACGCTGCACGACGGCCGGCGGCTGCGCACGCGCGTCGACCACGCCGCCGGCTCGCCGGAGCGCCCGCTGGCGCGCGCCGAGGTCGAGGAGAAGTTCCTGCGCCTGAGTAGCCCGGTCATCGGCGAGGCCCGCGCGCGCGAGCTGGCCGCCCTGGCCTGGCGACTGGCATCGGTGGTCGACGTGCGCGAGCTGACGCGGTATCTTCAGGTGTAGAGGCGGCCTCGCCCCCTCTGCACTGCTGTGCGCATGGCCTCCAGCCGGCGCTCGCCCCACCCCCGGAGTGGGACGCAGAGGGGCGAAGCCCCCTCTGGACTCCCCCAGCTCAAGGGGGTAGGCATCTCCGGAAGCGTGCGGCGCTCGTTCCGTAGTTCCGTAGGGGCGGGGCTTGTCCCCGCCCGAACCCCTACCCCAGCGGGCGGCGACGAGCGCCGCCCCTACGTCGACGATGCCGGTCCACACGGTACGGTCCCGTTGGACGCTCACCCATCTGCAGGGCCCCAAATCGTGCATATACTTACCCCTGTGAGCACGCCCTCAGGGGGTTAGGCACGCCCAGCCTACTCGTCCAGCAGCGCGATCACCCGCGCCTGCCCGCCGTCGCCGCGGTAGAGCTTGATCGGCAGCGCGTACATCGTGAACTCGCGGGCCGCGATTTGCTCCAGGTTCACGACGTTCTCGATGATCGGGACACCGTTGCCCAGCAGCGTCCGGTGGCACGGGCAGTCGCCCGGCCGCGGCACCTCGACGTGGTCGATGTACGTGTCCACGACGACGGCCTTCGCGCCCCCGGCGACAAGCCACTGTGCCACCGACACGTCGTACCACGGGTAGTGCGTCGTGAACTCCGGCGTGCCGAACTTGCGCTCCATCCAGCCCGAGTGCAGGACGGCGATCTTGCCGGCGACTTCAGCCTGGCGGTAGCCCTGCCTCTCCACGTCGGCGGCGGTCAGCGCCGTCTTCTCGCGCATGACCGGCCGCAGGTCGATGCGCAGCGCGGCGCCGATG
>JACQUS010000348.1 GCA_016210125.1 Chloroflexota bacterium
CGCGGCAGCGCTTCGTCGCGCGGAAGGTGCTGCACGTCGAGGTCCCCGGCAGCATCGCCGCCGACGAGCACATCGGCAGCGACCTGGCGGCCATCACCGGCCTCGCCGGCCGCCCGCACATCGCCGAGGTTTATAGCGTCGGCCAGATGGAGGCCTCGGTCTTCCTGGTCACGGAGTTCGTCCACGGTGTCGATCTCGGCCGGTTGCCGCCGCCGCTAGACGCCCGGCTCGGCCTCAAGATCGCCACGGCGACGGCTCGGGCGCTCGACACCGCCCACGACGCGGGCGTGATCCACGGGGACCTGAAGCCCTCCAACGTGATGCTGTCACGCGATGGCCGCATCTTGGTCACCGATTTTGGCCTCACCTCGCTCGTCGCCCGGCTCGCGCCCGAGGTCCCTCAGCCCGACCTCGCTCCGTTCCTCGCCCCCGAGCTCGCCGGCGGCGCGGCGCACAGCCCCGCGAGCGACCAGTACGCCCTCGCCGCGCTCGCGCACTGGATCCTAGCCGGCAGCGTACCCGAGGACTGCGCAGGGGCCGCCGGACCGTACGCGGCGGCTCTCCGATCGGCCGCCGCCGGCGCAGCACCTGGGGACCCGCCGCTGCCGCCCACGGCAAGGCAGGTGCTCGCCCGCGCGCTCAGCGAGGTTCCGGAGCGCCGCTACGCCAGTTGCCTTGCCTTCGTGGCCTCGCTGGCGCGTGCCATCGGCCCGTGGGATGCGCTGGCCGGCGACGGCGCCGGCCCGTCACGCGACCTGCTCCTGAGCAGGGCGCGGGAGCGCATCGCCGCCGAGGACTTTCACGCCGCTCGCGCCGCGCTTGCCGCGGCCGCCCGGCTCTTCCCCGGCGACCCTGACGTCGACGAGCTGGTCGCTGCGGTGGAGCAGCAAGGCGAACTCGCGCGGCGCTACGAGACGGCGAGGCGTCTCCTGCATCGGTCGGAGTGGTTCGCCGCCCGCGAGCTGCTACGGGCCATTCAGGCGCAGCACCCAGGGTACCGAGACGTGGCTACGCTGTACAAGCAAACGCTCTCCGAGATCAGACGCCATTGGGAGCGGCAGGCGCGCATGACCCGTGACGGCGCGCGGAGCCGGCGGCAGGGCTACGACGCCGGTGAGCGTGGGCACGGGCGCGAGGCCGACGGGCTGGAGCGCCCGCTGATCGTCGCTCGGCACCCGGTGGGCTCGCCGTGGCGGCGGCGCCGCGAGGGCGCGTCGGATAGTCGGGCGGGCGCGGGCGAAGAAAGTGCCGCAGCGCAGCCGACCGGCCCGCCCACCGAGCCCGCCACGGCCTGGCAGCGGCAGTGGGCCGGTGGCGTCGACCCTCTCGGGGCGAGCGGCATACCGTATGGCGGGCTCGCGTTCTCCGATGCTGTCGCGGCGGATGCCTCCACCGCCTACGTCCACGACGTGCGGGGTAGCGACGCCGAGGCGCCAGCCCTCGGCGACCACGCAGCCCCGGGCCGTGCGCGAAACGAGATGTGGGTCCGCCCGGCGAGTGGACGCTTCACGTTGCAGGCTCGGGCCGATGGATTGTATGTCACCGTGTGGCCGCCGGAGAGCGGCGGCCACACGGTGCAGCCGTCTGAGATCATAGATGCGCTGGCGCGCTGGACCGTGCCCCGAGCGAGCGCGGCGGACATCCGGCGGGCCATCCGCGACGTACCCGGACAAGCTGTGCGCGTCTCGCCTCCGGTATGGTCGGTCGTGCCGTGCGGCGAGCACCGGCTCGCGGCTATCGTCACGCCCGACCAGATGACCGCGCTGCTGGCGACGGTCGGCGAGCCACCCCCGAGGCTGGCCCAACCCGATGCCGTCGTCGCGGCGTTGGCACGGGCCGGCGTTACGCACGGCATCTCCCGCTCGGACGTGGCGACCTTTTGCCGCCAGCGGTCGCATCGCTGGCCGGTCGTCGTGGCGCGGGGCACGGCCCCGAGCGACGGGCCGGCAGAGGTCGAGTACCTCTTCTCCCGTGTGGGCGCCGACGCGCCGGACGTCGCGCCCGGCACCCTGCTAGCGCGGGCCGCCTTCGGGCCTGCCGCATCCGGATGCACCGTGACCGGCGCGCCGGTCTACCCGTCGGCCGCGTCGCGCTCGTTGCTGGAGCCGTTCGTTGGAGAGGGCGCAGCGCTGGCGGAGCATCCGGACTGCCCAGGTGGAGGGGCCATGGTAGCGGCCGCTTTCGGCCGGCCCGCCATGATCGGCGGGCGCGTCGCGGTGCTGCCGCACGACTACGTGGCCGACGTGCTCGACGGCGCGGCGAGCTTCACCGGCTCCGTGACGCTGGCGGGCATGGCTCCGGGCGCGCGAGTCCACGCCCGCGGGGACGTTGCCGTCGAAGGCGACGTGGGCCACGTCGTGGTCGAGGCGGGCGGGTCGGTGCGCTTGCGCGGCGTGGACGGGGCTGGTCGAGCGCGCGTCGCCGCCGGTGCGGGGATTCGCGCCACTTGGATTCGCGGGTGTCTGCTTATGGCCCGCGACGCCATAGACGTCGACACGGAGCTTGTCGGGGCGACGGTGCTGGCGGCGCAGCGCGTGCGGCTGCTCGACGACGGCGTGATCTCCGGCGGGCTCGTGCGCGCCACGGAAGAGATCGTCGCCGCGAGAATTGCGGCTGGCGCGGAGGCCACAGCCACGCGCATCATCCTGGGAAGCCTGACGCGGCGGCCGGGCGCTGGCAGCACTGCGCGCCTGGTTGTCACCGAGGCCCTAGAGGCCGGGGTACGCGTGACCATCGACGGGGCCACGCTCGAGATCAACGAGCTCATGTCAAACGTGTTGATCACGCAGGTAGATGGGTCGCTTCGCGTCGAGCCGTCCGTCGCCTAGCGGCGCCACGCCCACGCTGACGCCATCGCTCCTGGCGGCGTGACGCGGGGCGGTCACGCTCAAAGTACGAGCACCTGACCGACCCTTGGTCGGCTCGCCCGACGACGCCGAGTGGGCAGCGGCGCACCTGGGCACGGGTGCGTATGGGCCGAGGACCGCTCGGCGCCAGGGAGGCGCGCGCGAGAGCGCGCCTTTTTCTGTGGGCCGCGGGATCGCGGATCTTGTCCAGCCGAGTTGCCTTGGGGGTGTATGATCGGTACAAGCGCGCAGGAGGACGCCGATGGCTATCTTCACGATCTCGCGCCAATTGGGCAGCCTCGGCGACACAGTGGCAGAGGAGCTGGCTCGACGCCTCAACGCCCCACTGATGGATCCTTCGCTCGTCATGACGGCGGCCTCAGGCTATGGCCTCGGGTCCGAGCAGGGCACGCCACCGGAGATGGCCGAGCGCGCGCCGACGCTGCTTCAGCGGCTTGGGGAGGACCGGCAACGGTACGGCGTGTTGATTCGTTCGGTGCTTTACGACTTCGTCGCTGAGCACAGCGATGCCGTGATCGTCGGCTTGGGCGGGCAGGCTGTTTTCGCCCCGGTGCGGCACGTGTACCGCTTCCTCATCGTTGCGCCGTTCGAGGTACGCGTGGAGCGCGTAATCGGCGATCGGCAGGTAGACCGCAAGACGGCCACGGTCTCGGTGCACCAGAGCGACCGCGAACGGGCAGGGTACTACCACTACATGCACCACGTCGATTGGCTGAATCCCGAGCTCTACAACGTCGTGGTCAACAGTGAGGGCGAGCAGGTCGAGAGCGTGGTCGATCTGCTGCTGGGCGTAGCGGAGCGGCTTGACCGCGCGCCAACATCTGAGTCGCGCCAGGTCTTGGAAGACCTGGCGCTCGCCGCGCGCGTCGAAGCGCGCCTCGTAACTAGCCATCAGGTTAGGGTCTTTATGCTTGCGGCGCAGGCTGCGGAGGGGCACGTGAGGGTGGATGGGGTCGTCGATTCGCTGGCGACGCGAGCGCAAGTCGAGCATATCGTGCGCGAGACTCCGGGCGTTCAGGATTGCACGTTCAACGTTCGCGCGCGGACGTTACTGCCGCCGTCCGCCGGTCTCGGCTAACGGATCGGCGTGGCGCTTGCGCAGGGCCGGTGGGACGTGCGACGACGCCGCCACGAGCGTGGACAGAAGTGCTAGAATTCGGGGCGGCCTTCACCACGCTGGAGGTAGCGGCGTGAACAGCATCCACGACCTCGGGGGCATGGACGGCTTCGGCCCGGTCGTCCGCGACGAGCACGTGCTGAGCGCGTGGGAACTGCGCATGCAGTGCCTGAGCCAGGCGGCACGCGCGGCGGGGCTCTTCAACACCGACGAGTTCCGCCACGCCATCGAGCGCCTGCATCCCCGCGAGTACCTCGGGCTGGACTACCACGAGCGCTGGGAGGTCGGCATCGGACGGCTGCTCGTTGAGAAGGGTGTCCTGACCGAGGCAGAGCTGGAGAGCCGCGTGGAGGCATTCCTGGCGGACGCCGAGACTCCTGTCGCGCAGCGCTACAACGCCGAGCGCACGGCCCAGGCGTTCGCCTGGCGCTCTCGACTGGGCGTGACGCGCGACGAGGGACCGGAGGTCCCGCCGCGGTTCCGGGTCGGTGAGGCTGTGATGGTCCGGAATATGCACCCGAGGGGCCACACCCGTGCGCCGCGTTACGTCCGCGGCAAGCGCGGCGTCATCGATCGGCACTACGGCGCGCCGCCGCTGGCCGACGCGCTGGCTCACGGCGGACGCACGGTCTTCCAGCCGCTGTATGCCGTGCGCTTCGAGGCGCAAGAGGTCTGGGGCGCCGACTACCCGGGCAGCGACGCCGTCTACGTCGACCTGTGGGAGAGCTACCTGGAACCGGCGCGGGCCTAGCCGCCGTCGCACGTCCCATCGGGGCGGCTCCGCGGTCGCGGATGGGGGCAGGGGGCGACGCGCCCTCCGCAAACATCGGTCGCGGCGGATCGGTCGACGTGCCGAGGCGCACCGGTTGGGATGAACAGGGGTGTGTGGTTGCGGTCCAGCGGTGCGGCACGCCGCCATCCACCTGCCGTTTGCTTGCTCCGTGCAGGTGGGCTACGATTGCTCCACGAGGTGCTCGGCCATGTGGACGCGCCGTACGCCGTGGACCATGCAGATCGGCCTCTGGCTCGCCGTGTGGATCGCTGTCGAGCTGGTCACCGGGCTGCTGTTTTACGTCGCGCGCTGGCAGCTCCCGCTGCCCGTGAGCGGCGCGCTGCTGACCGCCGTGCACATCTACGTCGGCGTGGCCTCGATCCCGTTCGTCGTGGCCAAAATCTGGCTGACCGTGCCGCTCCTGTGGGCGCGCAGCGCGCGGGACGCCGCCATCAGCCCGCCGCACGAGCGCGCGGACTCCGCGCTGATCGTCACACTCTATACCGTGTCCTACGGCTCCGGCATTGCCATCTACTTCACCACCGGCCTGGTGGGCAAGGCGCTGCTCGTCGACGTGCACCTGTGGTCGAGCCTGCTGGCCTTTCCGCCCACGGCCTGGCACATGGTGCGCCACGTCGTGCCGGCCTGGCGCAGCCTCGTCTGGCGGTTGGGCCTGCTGCGGGAGCGCTCGGCAGCCCTCGGCCAGGCCGGCCTGACGCGGCGCGCCGCGCTGGGGCTGCTCGCTGGCACGTGGGCCGCCCTGGCCACGCGCCAGGTGGCCGAGGTGTTCGCGCCGCTGGCCGACGAGGACCCCAACGACTTTCCGGTCACGCTGGTCTCGTCGGGCATGAAGGGCGTCAACGCGGCGACCTGGACGATCCGTGTCCACGGGGCCGTCGCGCGGCCGCTGACGCTGACGATGGCCGAGCTGCGCCGCCTGCCGTACGCCGCCTATACGTATCCGCTTGACTGCATCAGCGGCTGGTCGGTGACGCGCGAGTGGGGCGGCGTGTCGCTGCGCCACGTCCTCGAGCTAGCGGAGGCCAAGCCGGATTTCATTGGCCTGGTTGTGCGCAGCGCGACGGGCTACGAGCAGGAGTTCGCGGCCACGGGGGCCTTGCGGCCGCAGGCGCTGCTGTGCAGCTACGTCAACGGCGTCCCGCTCACCGAGGAGCACGGCTTCCCGGTGCGCCTGATGGCCCCCGGCGTCATCGGCGAGGTCTGCGTGAAGTGGGTCTCGGACATCGAGGTGCGCGCGCTGGGCTAGTCGACTGGCGGCGCGGCCGAGCCCACGTGGTCCTCGTGACACCCCGCGGCGAGTGAGCCGCTACGCGGCACGCCGGCACCTCCCGCCGCGCCGTCTCCGCTCGCCCGTCCCTTCGCGCCAGGGCTCGACGTTCGAAGCAGTGGGGTGCGCCACACACCTGGCGCGGCTTATAGCCCTTTTGTGCTATTGCCGGTTCTCCGTGGGCCGAGACGATGCACATGGGTGTCTGCGGCGCACGGATTTGCGTGGGTGACTGGCATCCAGGATGGAGCTCGCGAGCATGACGTCGGCCCGCAATACTCGTGTGCAGAGTTGGCTCGGGGAGCTCTGGGCCTGGCTCATCCCGCTAGGCGTCGCGGCCGGGCTGCTGCTCGGACCCCTTTCGGCTGGTCCGGCGGCCGCCGACGACGCGATCGGCCTCGTCATCGAGCTGACGAACGTCGAGCGCCAGCGGGCGGGTCTCCCAGCCCTCGCCGCTAATCCGAGCCTCACACTGGCTGCCGCATCGTACGCGCGCGTCCTGGCCTCGGAGGGCTGCTGGGGCCACGCCTGTGGGTCGGTGCCCGACTTTAGGCAGCGTGCCGTGCAAGCCGGCTACGCCGGCTGGACTCGTCTTGGGGAGAATCTTGCTGCCGGAGCACGCACCCCCGCGGCCGTCGTGGCCGCCTGGATGGCATCGCCCGGACACCGCGCCAATATCCTGGAGCCCGACTTTCGAGAGATCGGCGTCGGCGTGGCGTATGGCGGCCGGGCCGGCGTCTACTGGGTTCAGACGTTCGGCGCGCGACGCGACCCGGCGCCGACCCAGCCGGCGGCGTCGCCACCCCTCACGTACGAGGTCGCGTGGCTTGGCCAGTCCCCCGTCTCACGACTATCGCCCGGCGACCAGACGGTGGTATGGGTCGACCTCCTGAACGTCGGCACTGCCACGTGGGTCTCCGGCGGCGATAACCCCGTGCGGCTGGGTACCATGAATCCGCAAGACCGGCCCAGCGCCTTTGCCACGACCGAGCTCTGGCTAAGCCCCAATCGGCCTGCCAGTCTCCTCCAGGGCAGCGTGGCCACGGGTGAGACGGGCCGCTTCAGCTTCGTCCTGACGGCCCCTAGCGTCCCCGGTAGGCATCGCGAGTATTTCACCCCGGTGGCCGAAGGCCTGACGTGGTTCAACGACCTGGGCATCTACTTCGAGATCGAGGTGGGCCCTTAGAGGACCTGTTCGCGCGGTATGCTGTCTCGTATGCTGTCTCCAGGAAGTCTCGCGTTCGTGATCCGAGGATGCCTGACCTAAAGCTCTTGCCGCTCCTGGAAGCCACCCAGCCAGATCGGCTGCGGGAGCCACTCGGATCGCTGTTCGGCCCCGCCGCCGAGCCGCCGCGTGTCGAGAGCACCCGCTTGCAGGCGCCGATTTGCTACTGGGTGGTCTATCGCAATGGCGGGCGTCGCGTGACGCTGAAGAGCTTCTTCTCCGGCGACGACTACGTGGAGTACGTAGCGGAGCTGCGCGCGGTCTACCCAGAGCGGCTCGGGCACCCAGAGCACCCGAACGGCGGCGTGCTCCTGCTGCCGGAGATCAACGGTATCCTTTGGGCCTTCCCATTCGATCCAGCCATGCCGGAG
>JACQUS010000368.1 GCA_016210125.1 Chloroflexota bacterium
GCCTCATGCTGCGCGTGAAGTACAACCCGGCCTACCCCTATCACTTCTCGATGATGAAGCACGCCTCGTTCATCGCCACGGAGCGGACGGTGAAGGCCCACGAGAGCCGGCCGGACGGGCGCGCCGTATCCGAAGGGACGGGCTACCAGGCGAGCTTCCGCTACGGCTCGCAGCAGAGTGTCACGATCTCGTGGCTCATGCCGATGCACCAGACCGAAAACCTCTTCCACAAGGCCAAGGCCGCGATGTCCTTCGTCTTTGGCTACGAGGCCGACAACCACGGCATCAATTCGGTGCCCAAGGAGACGCTGGTGCAGATCACCAAGGCCGAGGACGGCGGACTGGGCGGCCAGGGCGTCTGGGAGCCGGCGCGCACGGGCCACAGCCCGGCGGCCGAGGACGACTTCACGAAGCGCTATCTCGCCGGGGAGCTCGTCACGCTGACGTAGGCGAGCGTCTTGCCGAGGAGGCAGCGATGTCGCAGAAAGACTACGAGCCGGACGACCCGATGGCGCTGCGCGGGGTCGGCCTGCCCGCCGGCAGCGCGGACGCCATGGCCGCCTGCCTGGTCGAGGAGTACGTGCGGCTCGGCTACTCCGACCAGCAGCTCCTGCGTTTGTTTCGCAGCCCGGCCTTTGCGGCCACCCACGCTCTCTATCGTGGGCGCGGCGAGGCCTGGCTGCACGGCCTCATTGGCCAAGCGCGGGACCAGTGGAGCCAGCCGCGGTTCGTGGTGCGGAGGGGACGCGATGGAGACACGGCGTAACGTGTTCGGCAGGGCGCTGGCGCTGACCGGCGCCCTTGTGCTCGGCCAGGCGCTCAGGCCGCGCGCGGCGGCCGCGGCCGGGCCGAGGATGATCCTGGCGAAGGCGATGCCCCAGGTGCCGCTGGAGCCGCAGGCGCCGGCCTGGCAGCAGGCCGAGCCGGTCGACATTGAGCTCAGCCCACAGGTGGTCGTCAAGCCGCGCATCTACGAGGTTACTGCGACGCACGTGCTCGTGCGCGCGCTCTACGACGCCGAGCGGCTCGCTCTGCTGCTCGAGTGGTCGGACGCGCGCCGCGATGTCGGCATGGCACGCGGGCAGACCTTCCGCGACGCCGCCGCCGTGCAGTTTCCGGCCGACCCGACCCGTCCGCTGCCGCACTTCGCCATGGGCGAGCCGGGCAACGCGGTGGTCATCTACCAGTGGAAGGCCGACTGGGAGCTCGGGCCGGCCCACGACGTGAACGAGGAGTATCCGGGCATGGTCGTGGACTTCTACCCCTACGCCGGCAAAGCGCCGGGGGCGATGGCCGAAGCGAGCGACTACACCGGCCCGGCGAGCCCGCCGTGGCCGGCCGTCGGGGCCTACAATCCGGCATGGTGGGCCAAGAATCCATTGGCCGACGGCGAGCTGAAGCGCAAGACCTCGGTCGAGAAGCTCACTGCGGCCGGGTTCGGCAGCCTGACCCATCAGCCGCCCGAGGAGCAGGATGGCGTGGGCAAAGCCGCCCACACCGGCGATCGGTGGCAGGTCGTCATCGCCGTCCCGCGCCGGCAAGCCGCCTTCGCGCTCGGGCCCGGCGACGTGCTGCCGGTCAACTTCGCCCTCTGGGACGGTGCGAACCGCGAGCGCGGCGGCGAAAAGGCCGTCGGCTCGTGGTCCTTCCTGGGCCTAGAGCGCGCGCTGGACGCGCCGGCCCTGGCCCTTCCGCCGCTGGTAACGGCCGCCGTCGGCGGCGCGCTCTGGGCGCTGGTGCGCCGCATGCAGGTGGCCGAGCGTCGGACGCCGCAGCCGTGATAGCACCGCGCAGCGCTGACGATCGCGCTTCAGGAGGGTGACGTGGCCGCAGACCCCCGCGTGGCCAACGGCACACCGGATGCTGCCAGTGTGGCGCGCAGTCTGCCCGACAGCTTCTTGCGCTGGCAGATCGAGAGCCGGCGCGCCGTGCTCACAGCGATCGCCGCTGGCCACATGCCGCGCCGCTTCGCCGCCCACCTGCCGGTGATGGTCACCTTCGACGCCGAAAGCCCCTTCGCGATCCGTACGGCGACGAAAGGGGCCGGCCTCACGCCCCGCGACGAGGTCCTCGATCGCTATATCGCCACGCTAGAAGAGGCGCTGGCGCGCTGCGCCGACCGGCCGTGGGAGGAGACGCTGGCCCAGCGCGTGGCCGCCGTGCGCGCCCTGCTCGACCGCCCGGAGGATGTCGACCCTCGACGGCTGGCGTTCCTGGAGATCTTCCGCGGGCGTAGCTACGCCAACCTGCGGCGGGACGGCCGCGTCGTCCTGCACTATGCAGGCGAAGGACCAGAGTATTCCAGCTTTCAGATCAACGGCCGCGCCGAGGTCCTGGGGCCTGACGACCGCCGCTACCGCTACTGCGCGCTCGTGCGACGGATGTTCGAGGCGGCACCCTTCCATCTGCCGCAGCCCGGCTATGTCGCCGCGTACCTTGTGTGGGTGCACGAGGTGCTCGACAAGACGCCCTACGTCGTCGCCGCACCGTCCAGCGAGCGCTTCGTGCCGCAGGTAGAGCCCGTCGCCTCCGCAGCGCGGCCGGCCGAGGTGACCTTCCGCGAGGTCCTCGTGCCCGTCGACAACTCGTCGTACAGCCGCTGGGCCGCCGAGCTGGCCCTGCAGATCGCCGGGGCCTTCGGCAGCACGGTGGTAAGCAGCCACGTCTATGCCGCCCGGCTGCACGATCGCCGCTTCCGCGATATGGAGCCGGGGCTACCAGAGGAGTACCAGCAGCCACAGGTCCTGGCGCATCAGCGAGCGGCCCACGATACGCTCATCGCCCAAGGGCTGAAGCTCGTCTCCGACTCGTACCTGGCGATGCTCGAAGAGCGCTGCGCGCTGGCTCGTCTGCGCTTCGTGGGCAAGCCTTCCGAGGGCAAGAACTACGCCGAGCTGGTGCGGGAGGTCGAAATCGGCGGCTACGACCTGGTGGTCATGGGCGTCCGCGGGATGGGGGAGACCTGGCGGCGCGGCCGCCGGCAGCATCAGGTGATCGGTAGCGTGTGCGAGCGGGTCGTGCGCCGCGTGCGCCGCGACGTCCTGGTGGCCAAGGGCGACCGCCCACTCGGCGGCGTGTTCGTCGTGGGCATCGACGGGAGCGACCGCAGCTTCGCCGCGTTGCGCATCGCGCTGGCGCTGGCGCGGGCCGCCGGGGCGCGCGTGCAGGCCGTGGCCGCCTACGACCCGTTCCTGCACCGCGCGCTCTTCCACGAGCTCGAAAACGTGCTCACCGCGGAGGCGCGGAAGGTGTTCAACACTGCACAACAGCGCAAGCTCCACGAGGAGCTCATTGACAGTGGCATCGCCAAGATCTACGACGACCATCTGGCGACGGCGCAGCGTATCGCGGCCGAGGACGGGATGGAGCTCGAGACGACGCTGCTGGCCGGCAAGCCGTATGCCACGCTGCTGCGGCACGTCGAGAAGGTCCAGCCCTCGCTGCTCGCCGTGGGCCGAACGGGCGTACACGCCGACGAGGGGCTCGACATCGGCTCCAACGCCGAGAACCTGCTGCGCCTCGCGCCTTGCCACGTGCTACTGGTCGCCCGCAGCTTCGCGCCCACCTGGGCCGAGACGAGCACCATCGTCGTCGAGCACCTGCCGTGGACGCCGGAGGCTCTGGCGCGCTTGGAGCGGGTGCCGGCGTTCGTCCGCGGCATGGCGCGCCGTGCCGTCGAGGACTACGCGCGCGAGCGCGGGCTGGCCGCGGTGGACGAGCAGACCGTGCAGCAGGCGCGCGAGCGCTTCGGGGCGTGAGCGCGCGACCGAGCAGCGCGATCGCCGCTGGCCGCCGAGGTCGCCGCGCGGTCGCCGCCCCGCAGCGACCGCACACGGGCGAGTCATACGGACGGGCAGGAGTCGGACAGGCGCCGATATGCAGGAGCGAGCGAAGCGCTTTCGCCAGGCCGGGCTAGCCTATCTGTTGCTGGGGACGCTGGTCGTCCTGGTCACGCTCGGGGCCGAGTTGGCGGCACCGGCTCGCCAGCAGAACCGGCTGCCGCTGCTACTTGGGCTTGGCTTCGTCGCCCTTTTCGGGGTGGCGATGCTGCTCGCGCCGCGGCTCTGGCGCTGGCGCTGGGCCGAGGCTGTCTCCGTCTGGCTGGTCCGTCTGCTGGCGGTCGCCAGCGTCGGGCGGGCGCTGTTCTTCCTGCTGCACGCCGCGGCGCTGAGCACGCCAGACCGCGAAGGCCTTGGTCAAGCGCTCACTGGAGGTCGGCCGGGCATGGAGCCGCTGTTCCTGCTCAACGCATCCCTGACGACCCTTATCGCGCTGATGCTGGCTCGCGCCGGCTGGTCGCGGGCATAAGGTGGCACGAGGTGATGCCATGGCCCCCCGACCTTCGATCGTCTCATGGAACCTAACGCGCCTGTGCAACGAGCGCTGCCAGCACTGCTACCTCAGCGCCGCGCCTGACGCCGACCGCTCCGACGAGCTGTCCACCGGCGAGTGCTTGGCCGTCTTGGACCAGCTCCAGGCCCTGGCCCCCGGGGCGCTGATCATCTTCACCGGCGGGGAGCCGCTGCTGCGCGAGGACATCACTGAGCTGGTGAGGGCGGCCCGCGAACGGGATCTTACGGTCGTCGTGGGCACGAACGGCCTGCGGCTCACCACGGAGCGGCTGGCGGCGCTGCGCGCGGCGGGCCTGCAAGGGGTCGGGCTGAGCCTGGACTCGCTGCAATCGGAGGTGCACGACGCCTTCCGCGGTCGCCGCGGCGCCTGGCACGCGACGGTGAGCACCATCGAGCGCCTGCGCGAGTTCGGCCTGCCGTTCGTGCTCCAGACGACCGTGAGCCGCGCGAACCTGGGCGAGATCCCCGACCTGCTGGCCTTCGCCGCGGCGCACGGCGCGCAGGCCCACAACCTCTATTTCCTGGTGCCCACGGGGCGGGGCCAGACCTTCAGCAGCGACATCAGCCCGCACGAGTACGAGGTCCTCCTGGACGCGCTTCGCGACTGGTATGGCCGGCTGGCCGCCGCGCGCACGGGGGAGACCGGGACCGGGCCCGGCGGTCGGCTCATTCTCGGGGTCAAGTGCGCGCCGCACTATCAGCGCGTCCTCTGGCAGCACGATCGGCACTCGCCACACCTGCGCCACTTCGACGACGGCGCCGGCGGCTGCCCAGCCGGCGTCCACTACCTGGGCATTCGCCCGAACGGCGACGTGACGCCCTGCCCATACCTGCCGATCTACGGCGGCAACGTGCGGCGACAGCCCCTCGCGGCGATCTGGCACGAGTCCCGCCCCTTCCAGCGCCTGCGCCAGCGCGATCTCCTCGATGGCCGGTGCAAGGGGTGCGAGTTCCGCCTGCTCTGCGGCGGCTGCCGCGCCCGAGCGTACGCCGTCACCGGCGACGCGCTCGGCGAGGACCCGTGGTGCGCCTACGAGCCGGGCGCCTACGGCGGCACGCTCGTGACCATCGATGGCGCGGACGTCTACGCTGCGCAGCCCGACGGCGCGCTGGCGTGGGCCGCCGATGCGCAGCGCCTGCTGGACGTCATACCGGCCTTCGTGCGCGGCCTGGTGCGCCGGCGGGTGGAGCGCTATGCGAGTGAGCGCGGCTGCACGGTCGTGACGTCGGAGGTCATGCGCCAGGCACGTCGCGACCGCGTACCGCGAGCGTAGTCGGCGGGCGGCGCGGGGTCAACTAATCTGACAATGGCGGGTTACGCCTCACCCCCTCCTCACACTCACAAGGGTAGGTATTTCAGGTGGGTGCATGAGAGATGACCACGATGTGCGGTGGCGTTGGTGGCCAGGGCTCGGGGAGCAGCCACAGCCGACGCCACAGCCAGCTATGGCTGAGATGCCGATGGAGCCATCCCCAGCTGCGCCGGAAGACGCTCACCTCGCGCGGGCGGGCGTGAGGGGTGGAGGGTGGCGCAGGCGTGCCGGCGGGACGCCGTGAGCAGCGGCATCTTCGGCTCGTGTCCCATAGGCCAGCGCCCCCAGCACCGCCACCGCCAGGACCAGCCCGTGCCACGCCACCCGCGCTGGAGTGCCCGGAAGCCCAGCTCCGCCCACACCCGCAGCCCATACCAGCACACGCCGACCTCGTGGGGCGCCAGAGCCGTCATCAGCACCCATGGCTCGCACAGGTCGGCGTCTCAGACCGCCACCACCGTGGCGCGCAGCCGCCGCGTGGGGTTGGTGAACAGTAGCGCCTCGCTAACCCAGGCGTGCCCCGGGCCGGGGACAAGTCGTCAGGCGGGCTGGCAGGCCGACTGCGCCAGCACCGTGCCCCAGACCCAGAGCGCCAGGCCACGCTGCTGGGCCGGGCGCACGTGCGGCAGGTGCTGCGCGATGATGGCGAGCATCTGGTAGCATGCGGGAGGGTAACGCACGGGCACCCTCCGAAGAATGACCGATTGGCACAGCCATTCTCCTGGCGATGCCGTTGGCGATGCCGTGCGCTATCCACCAGCAAGAATCAGCCATTTACTTACCCTTGTGAAAGGATGGCGAGGCCCTCGTATGACCTCGGCAGCGCGGAGCGGCTACACGGTTGCTCCACGACGCGCGGAAGGCGGTGCGGCGCTTGGCGATGTCCGCTACGGCTCTCGAAGGCCGTCGGATTCTCGCGCCGGCCGAGACCTCGTAGCTGACGGCGGGCGGCCGGCCGTCGGCGAGGACGATGCGGGTGATGGAGCCCTTCGCGGGATAGTCGTTCTGGCCACGCAGGGTGTCGAGGGTTTTGCGGCGAGCCAATTCCTTGTCCCAGCCGATCAGCCACCGCCATCGCCCACGGCATCGGCGACGGCGGTCCTTCCTCCACCGCCGACGCGCACGCACACTGTCTCCCCGTCGCCAACCCGCGCAGTCACAAGCACGCCGACGTTGACGCGCTCGCCAAGCCCCAGTCCGATGGTGAGCCCCACACCCCAACCACTCTGCCCCGGCGCGATCCCGTGGGACCAGGCAATCGCTAACGTCGGCCGGCAGGGCACAGTCATCGGCCCTGTTGTGCGCACAATCTACGCCGCGAATGCGCGCGGCATGCCCACGTTTTTGGATGTGGGCAAGGCGTTCCCCGCCCCAGATCGGTTCAGTGTTGTTGTCTGGGGCCAGAATCGACCCAACTTCCCAGTGCCACCCGAGCAAGCGTATCGGGCAAAGACAGTCTGCGTGACCGGCGCGATTCGCCTATTTGAGGGTCACGCCGAGATCGAGGTTAGCTCACCGGCCTCAATCGTCATCGTCCCGTAACGGGCGCGATTCGTGGCCCCCGAGGACATCAGCGACCCGGAGAATTCAACCGTCCCCCACCCCGCACGAATCCCATAGCCCAAACGGGCTCCGCCATAGGTACTACTTTGATATTACCAGAAGCGCCACTAGCAAGCAAGGGCCTGCTTGCAGTTGCGACAGTCACCACGCATAAGTCCGCTTCCCTTGCGGTGAGTGAGCAAGCCGAAACGCATATCCTGACGGCCAACCGAATCAAGGTTTGACCATTCTAACCGAGCGGTAGTCATTAATCGACCTTCCGTCATAAATGCAATTCACGTACACCGCGATAGCGATAGCCCCGCGCACGGTGGGATGATCTGGCCACGTCCACGAAAACGCCGCCCTTCCGTCAGGGCCGGCGATTACCTCGTCAGTCGTGCTCTGGCTGGTCGGTATCTCAACCCAGCACCTCGCACCCGGTCGACTTGCCGCCAACAAGAACCCTTGCCAGCCAATTACGACCTCCGTTGACATAGAGTCAATCCGGACAAACACCGGAACGGTGAAGCTGCCATCACTCCACTGCTGCACGAGATACATCCCGCCGTCTTGCCGCCTTTCTGGGTACTCCCTCAGGACTTGACGAGCCGGGCTCGGCACGGTGGGCGTCAGAATTTCTTTCCCCAAGTAACGATCGACCTTCCAAGTACCTTCACGTCTTAGTGCCCACGACTCACGAACACGGCTGGTAATAGGATTACCGTCGATTCGATCCGTTGAAACCACTATGACCTGCACCATGTATCTATCCGGGGCGTCCCCCGGCCAGGCACGCTCTGACTGCTCGACTTGAATGCTGACCTTGTCTTTGAACCAGGAGACGAATTCGCCGTAGGAGTACGTCTGTACGAACTCCCGAGTCATGAGTCCCCAGGCCGTCTGATAGTCACGTCGATCAATTGACGTGTAATAACGCGCTACCACCTCCAACGGTCCAGGCACAGGGGAGTCTGGCGTTGGGTTCGGATGTGTTGGTGTCGGTGTAGCACCTATCACCAATCGTTTCCCACCTGACAGCAAGAAGTCGCTCATCTTCAAAACATCGGCGGCGGAAACCGCGAACCCCACATTCTGAATAGGCACAGTCCGACCGACCAATCGGACGACATTGACACCGACGGCTTTCCCTTGATCATTTACAAGTGGTCCGCCACTGTTTCCCGGATTGATTGGGGCATCAGTCTGAATGAGCGTCCTTCGAGTGTCAGGTTCGTACCGCCGAGCAGAAACAATGCCCCTCGTCACCGAAGCCTCACCCGCGAAACCCAGCGCATATCCAATTGCGTACACCGACTCGCCAACAGAAACCTGCTCAGAAAACACTAAGGGTTTGGCTTTGAGATTCGGCGCGACGACGACCGCCAAATCTTGTTCCTCATCAAAGCCAAAGACAACGGCCGCATACCTAGTGCCGTCTGGCGCGATGACAAGCAAACGATTCCCGGATTGTCGAACGACGTGATAGGCTGTTAGAACGCGCTCCTCATTGAATGCCACAAATCCCGAGCCCTCGCTATAGTCGGTCACTACGCGAACAGTAGAAGCAGAAACGTCCTTCACAACGTCTGCGATACCGCGAGTCGGCGTTGGTTCGGGCGAAGGTGTAACGACGTTTCGCGCCGGAATAGTCGGGCTCGGAGAGGCGGTCGGTGCGACGTTCACAGTCGGTGCAACGGTACTGGTTGGCAAGACAGTAGGCGACGGCGCGGCTTTCGTATCGACAATAGGAGTTGGAGTCGGCGAAATCATTTTCTCCAACTCACGAACCCTCTGGTCCTGGGCGACGATTGTTGCTTCGAGGCGTGAGATATCATTCGAGCAAGCGGTCAGCGTGCAGGCGAGCATCAGTATGGCCCTCACGAGCCAGACAACCTTGGCAGATGACGCACATTCTCTCGATGCGTTTCGGCGCCGACTCATTGTGTGCTCACGAATAACCACCTCTGAATGTCTGGCTGCCAACCGCCAGGACGGATAGTCACCACCGAACCAGCGCATCACCGTCTGCCAAAATGCTCGCTGTGATTGATTATATGGCGAGCGTCAAGCTGACGCTCCTCGCACCAACCCACGAGTGTTCTGTCGATCGACACAACACGCATACGGGCGTGGTGCCGGCGTGCAGGCAACCCTGGCGGCATCTGTCTGAACCTCACTGACGATGAATGCTCAGCACTATCGCCAGTCCGCGCTGAGGTTATATCTCTCATCCACTGCCGACCCCGACTCCAACCCCGTCCCCGAAGCCATCCCCGGTCCCCATCCCGGTAGCCGCCCCCATTCCGGCAGCGCCCTCACTTCCCTTTCGGCTTTCTGATACCGCTCGGTAATCCGGCCCGCTCCCGACGCCGCACGTACTGAGCTTGATACGCGCACGTGCGCGAGCAATACCGGGCTGGCCCGATAGCCGTGAATTCCTTCCCGCAAACTAGGCAGGTTAGCTGCTTGGGTCGCCGTCGTGCCGCCAGCTTGCGCGCCACGTAGCGGTCCCGGCGGGCCTCGGCTTCCACCCGGGTCGGCGCCGGGACGGTCGGTCCCGAAAGGCGCCATATCGAGATTCAGGTGCAAAGGAACGCGAGAGCGCGCCTTAAGGATAGTACGCGGATTCCGAACAACACCATCACCTTCCTCAACGTGAAAAACGTGGAGTGGGCCAGCAACCTGCGAGCAGATTTTTTCGCCGTCCGGGTGAGCGACGAGGTGCCCTTCGGGCACGTGGTCGAGTTCGCCCGGGTCTTCGACAGCACGCTGAAGACACCGGCCGCCCCGGAGCAGCTCGTAGCCGAAGAACAGCGTCTCCAGGGTGTGGTGGGCAAAGCCTGCGGTCAGGCCGACAGCACCCGGGCGGCGCTGCGCGATCTGGCCTCTGCCTTGCGCCAGGCGCTTCCGCACGACGTGGCCGAGACGCTCGATGGCGTGGTAGGGGCGCTCACGCTCGCCGAGGGCTACCAGCGCGAGCAGCTCCTCGCCCAGCTCAAGCAGGCTTATCCGACCAGCGGTGAGCTCCACACGGCCTGGAGCAACACGCAGAGGTGGTCACGCCTCACGCCGCACGCCGCGAGCATCACCGACCTGCACCAGTTCCTGCGCGCGCTCACGGCGCGGTTCGCCGGGCAAGCCGGTCGCTACCAGGAGATCGTCGCCAAGGCGACGCAGGAGGTTCTGCCGCGGTTCGGCCTCGCCGAGTTCCTCGCCTCGCCCTCGACGGTGGAGCCGACGCTGCAAGCCGCCGGAGCCATCCGCGACGCCTACGCCAACGCGTACCGCCTGCACCACCGCGACTACTTCGCCGCGGTCGCAGGCCTGCGCGCCGAGCTGGACGAGCTCCAGCGCCAGGCCGGCATCCTCGCGCAGCTCAACAAGCTGCGCTGCGTCGGGCCGCCCGCCGCGCCGAAGCTTCCCGAGCGCGTCGCGGCCCTCGCGCGGGGCTTGCGGCTCTGCCCCCACGCCCAGCGCACGGACGTGGGCATCTCCGCCAATCTCACCTGCCAGCAGAGCGGCTGTGAGCTGCCGGCCCTCGACCCGCTGGCCGAGCCGCCGAGCGCCGAGGCGCAGACACTCCGGCACGAGCTTAACGCGGCCATCCGCCAGCGCGTCAACGCCGTGAAGGCCCAAGCCGTCCACGCCATCCTCGCCCGCTCCGCCGAGCCCGGCATCGGCGCTTTCCTGGCCGCCATCCAGGCCGGCC
>JACQUS010000369.1 GCA_016210125.1 Chloroflexota bacterium
CGGAAATCGGGGTGCAGCACGGCGTGCATGCCGATCGTGTACTCGGCAGCGCGATAGCCGGCATCCGAGCAGAAGGCCCCGTGGCCGAGCCCGGTGGCGCCCGAGGCGCGGACGAAGGCCACGTCGTAAACCGGCTCGGCCTTGCTGCGGCCCTTCTGCCAGATGAGCAGCCGCTTGTCGCGCGCCCGCACCTCCTTGATCTTCTCGCCGACCAGCGTCAGCGCCTCGTCCCACGAGGCCTGGCGCCAGGTGCCGGACACGCCCTTGTCGTTGGTGCGCATCAGCGGGGTCTTGACGCGGTGGGGGTCGTAGACGGCCATGATCTGGGCCACGCCCTTGGGGCAGAGCGTGCCACGGTTGCGCGGGTGCGCGGGATGGCCCTGCAGACTCACGACGCGCCCGTCGATGCGTCTAGCGAGCATGCCGCAGTCCTGCTTGCCGATCCAGCAGGTGGTGGGGACCAGCTCCTCCACCGGAGCGGCCTGGCTCTCCGGCTTCGCGCCGACCAGGGTCTCCAGCTCGCCCTGCGCCAGGCGGCTGGCCAGCACCGCGCCGCCGGTCGCCGCCGAGCCTTTCAGGAACGTCCGCCGCGTGAGCTTCATAGCTCCCTCTCCTTATCGGTGGGCGCTAGGGCGTGTGTGCGAAGCGCCGAATGACAGGATTGCCGTAGCCGTAACAGCCGTAGGGGCGAAGCTCGTCTTCGCCCCATCCACGTGGGCGAGCACAAGGCTCGCCCCTACATCGCCACACGCCTGCACGCCCCTTTGCAGACACATCCTCGTGAGCCATCGCTGTGCGCGCTGGCACCTTCACCCAACGCTACTGTCCACCGGCGCGAGCGTGCCGGCGTCAGGAAAACCTCCGCAATCGCTGGGCGGAAAAGTCCCGATTGCGACAGTGGAAAGTTGCGCGTGTGCGCTGAGGCCACCCCGCCTACCCACGGCAATGCCGGCCCTCATGAGCACAGTAGGCGCTGCGCGGGGCACGGCGTCAGACCCGAACGGGTGGGAATCGGGTAGGCCATCGAGACCTACCCGACCCCCACCCGTCCGGGTAGGAGGGAGGAGAGAGCGCGCTCGACAAGCTGCTGCGGCGGCGCGGCCGCGTCCATGGCGATCGTCTCCGCTAGCTCGTCCGGCGGCGTGAACGCCGCGCGCAGCGCCGGCCAGAGCGCCAGCCGCGCGTCCGAGGCCGTGTGCGGATCGGCCGGCCGCGCGACGAGCCGCGCCACGAGCGTAGCGTCGTCGGCCTGGCAGTGCAGCACGACGAGCCGCGCGCCGGCCCGCGCCGCCAGCCGGCGCAGCCCGGCCCGCTCGGCGCGCTGGCCGAACGTGGCATCTAGGACGACCGACCGCCCAGCCCGCAGCCAGCGCGCCGCGCGCCGGCGCAGCGCTGCGTACGTGTGCTGCGTGGCCGCGGCGCTGTAGATGCCCGCGCCGAACGGCACGTCCTGGCGGTCCGTCGGCCGCAGCCCGGCCAGCTCCTTGCGGATCACGTCCGACGAGAGGTGCACCAGCCCCAGGCGCCTGGCCAGTGCGTGCGCCAGCGTCGTCTTGCCGCTGGCCGGCAGACCCATCGTGACCACCAGCGTCGGCCCGCCGAGCCCGCCGGCGTAGGCCCAGGCGAGGTCGAAGTAGGCCGCCGCCTCGGCCCGCACCGCCTCGGCCTCCTCCGGCGACAGATCGCCCTCGCCCAGCCGCAGGCCCAGCACCTTGCCGCGCACGTAGGCGCGGTAGCAGGCATAGAATGGCAGCAGCGCCCGCAGCTCGGCATCGCCGCTGGCCTGCACGTGCGCGCCGACGAAGGCCTCCGCCAGGTCGGCGCGCCCGTAGTGGTCGAGGTCCATCGCCAGAAAGGCCACCTCGGCCGCGACGTCGGCGCAGCGGTAGCGCGCGCTGAACTCGATGCAGTCGAAGAGCTGCACGCGCCGGCCCTCGACGCAGACGCTCGCGGCGTGGAGGTCGCCGTGTCCATCGCGCACGCGGCCGGCGGCCACGCGCCGCGCGAACATCTCGGCGCGCTCGTCGAGGAAGCGCCGCACGAAGCGCTCGATGCCCTCGAAGGCCGCGGCCGAGAGGACACGCCCGACGACGGGCCGCGTCTGGGCGAAGTTCTCCTCCCAGTTGGCGCGCACCGTCGCCAGACTACCGTGCTCGTCGACGCCGGGGCCGGTCGCCGCGGCCGCGTGGAAGCGCGCCAGCTTGCGCGCGATGCGCCGCATCAGCGCGGCGTCGGCCGCGTCCGTCGCCAGCAGGCGGGGTAGCATGCCGGACTCGGGCAGCCGGCGCATCCACACCAGCGGCTCGACCGGCTGCCCCGGCCCGCCGACGAAAAAGGCGCCGTCGCGCGCGCAGAGGTGCGCGACGCCCAGATAGACGTCGGGGCAGAGCCGCCGGTTTAGGCGCACCTCGTCGGCGCAGGCAGCCTCGCGGCGCTCGACTGTGGAGTAGTCGAGGAAGCCGAAGTCGACCGGTTTCTTGAGCTTGTAGGCGTAGGAGCCGGCGAGGACGACCCACGAGATGTGCGTCTCGTAGAGCTGCAGGTCGTCGGCCGCGTGGGTGTAGCTGTCCGGCCGCAGGAGCGCGGCCAGGAACGGCGGCCCGTGCGGCGCTGCGAGGGAGACGCGGCGAGCTTGGCCGGCGGTGGGTGGCAGCGCGGCGGCGCGGGCCACGGCGGGCCGCGGCAGGGCCAGCCAGGTGAGCCAGGCGCTGCCCATCGCTACGGCTCCCACTTCACAGTGGTCGTGCCATGGTAGGGGCGAAGCTTGTCTTCGCCCCGATCTGGGCGATCACAAGGATCGCCCCTACCGCGTCTCGCCATTGCCAGCTAAGCAGCACTCTAGCCATGGGGCGCCACCCGGGCGCTCTCCACCGCCGCGGGGCGGACGAGGAGGAGCGGCAGCACGCTGCGATGCAGGACCTCGGTGGCCACACTGCCGAAGAGCAGCCGCTCGAGCCCGGTGCGCCCGTGCGTCGCCATCACGATCACGCCGGCGCGGGCTGCGCGCGCGCCCTCCAGGATGCCCTCGGCCGCCGGCCCGGTCTGGAGCACGGCTTGCGGGCGCAGCCTCTCCCGTCGGAGGCGCTCGACCACCTCGGCCAGGTACGTCTCGGCGGCCAGGCGTCCCTGCTGGTCGGCCTCCTCGTCGACGCCCGGCGCCACCAAGGCCAGCTCGGGCACGGCGCGCGGCGGGACGTGCACGCGGACGAGCACGATTCGGCCGCCGAGCGCCCGCGCCAGCGCGATGGCGTGGGGCAGCGCCGCCTCGGCGAAGCGCGAGCCGTCCAGCGGCACCAGCAGCGCCGGCCGCAGCTCTCGCGTCAGCAGGGTCTCCACCGTCGCCGTGGGCTGAACGAGCAGCACCGGGACCGGGCTCTTGCGCAGCACGGCCTCGGCTACTGAGCCGTACACCCAGCGACCGAGGCCCGAGCGGCCGTGGGTGGACATGACGATCAGGTCGGCACGGCGAAGTCCGGCCTCGACGAGAATGCCGTCGGGGGCCGGCGCGTACGGCACGGCGGTCTCGATAGCCAGCCCGTGCTCGGCCAGGTGCGCCGCGGCGTTGCCCAGGTAGGTCTGCGCCTCGCTGAGCGCGTGAAGCTGCGCCTCGCCCGAGTCGATGCCGGGCATCGTCTGCGCCCAGGCCGCACGGACCAGCACGAGCCGCGCTCCGGTTGCCTGGGCCAGGATCTGCGCGAGCGCCAGCGACCCCTCGCCCAAGCGCGAGCCGTCGAGCGGCACGAGAATCGTCCGATACACACGCCCCTCCTGGGCGCGACGTCTCGCGCCGGTGCGCACGTTCGCGGTGCTGTCGTGCGCCCGGCGCGTCCGGCCGCGGGCGCCGCGCTCCGAAGGCTTCGACGCTGCGCAACGATGCGGCGGAAGGTCGTCAACGGCCCGAGGCCGTGGCGAAGCGAACATGCCGTCGAACGGAAGCGTACCGCCGGCCGCGGGACGGCCGTCAGACCCGAACGGGTGGGAATTGGGTAGGTCGGGACCCTACCTGAGCGGGTAGGCCCGACGAGGCGAGGGCTACTCGTTCACCGGCGGCCGCGTGAGGCCGTGCCGCACGGCGTACGCCGCGACCTGCGCGCGGTTGTGCAGGTGCAGCTTCTGGAGGATGTTCTTGAGGTGGTACTTTATCGTGTTCTCGCTCACGACGAGACGCCGGGCGATCTCCTTGTTGCTCGCGCCGCCGACGAGCAGCGCGAGCACCTCCTGCTCGCGGGCCGTGAGCGTCTCGGCGGCCACCTCCGCCGCCGGGCGTGGCGTCGCGGCGGGACCGGCCGCGCGCGCCAGGCTGTCGGCGCGGGCGAACTCGGCCAGGATCCTGGCCGCGAGCTGTGGCGTGAGCGCGGCCTCGCCGCGCGCGGCGCCCTTAAGCAGGTCGACGGCCGTGTCGGAGTCGAGGCTCTTGAGCATGTAGCCCTGCGCGCCGGACTTGATCGTCTCGAAGAGGTCGGCATCCTCGTCGGAAGCCGTCAGTACGATGACGGGCAGGTCGGGGAACTCCGCCTTGAGCCGGCGGATGGCCTCGATGCCGCCCATGCCCGGCATCTGCAGGTCCATCAGCACCAGGTCCGGCGCCGCCTCGCGGACGCGCGCGAGTGCCTCGGCACCGTCGGCGGCCTCGGCCACGACGTCGAAGCCGCGCTGGGTCAGCAGCTCCCGCAGGCCAGCGCGAAAGAGGCGATGGTCGTCTACGAGGAGAGCGCGAATCGGCAAGCTACCTTCCTTTCGACAGCTAACTTTCTTTCGACGTCGAGGCCGGCTGGGACGCCGTGGCCTCCAGCGGAAACTCGACCGGAAAGTCGACAATGACCTGCGTGCCCCGGCCGGGCGCCGACGCCACGCGGAGGCTGCCGCCGCCGACCTCGGCGCGCTCGCGCATCGTCGCCAGGCCGAAGTGCGCGCTGCCGGGCAGCCGCTGCGGATCGAAGCCGCGGCCGTCGTCGCTGATCGTCACGCGCAGCACCGGCCCCGTCGCGCCGCCCGCCCGCTCCAGCCGCAAGGCCGCGCGGCGCGCTCCGGCGTGCCGGCGCACGTTGGCCAGGGCCTCTTGGATGATGCGCAGGAGCTGCACCTCGGCCTCCGGCGCCACGCGCGTCTCCGCTAGCTCCTCGCCCAGCGCCAGGTCGACATCCAGGCCCGTCTGAAGACGGTAGCGCTCGAGGTACTCGGCCAGCGCACTGGGCAGGTCGCGGCCGCTGCTGACTCGGCTGCGCAGCCCCAGGATGGCCTCGCGCACGTCGGCATACGCCTCGCCGGCCACGTCGGCGATGTCGGCGAGCGCCTTCTCTACCGTCGCGGCATCGCCGCCCTGCAGCGCGTCGCGCCCCACCGCGGCGCGCAGCCGCAGGTAGCCGAGCGCCTGGGCCAAGCTGTCGTGCAGCTCGCGGGCGATGCGCTCGCGCTCGGCTACCGCCGCCAGCCCTTGCACCGCGGCGTGCAGGCGTGCGTTCTCGATGGCCACGGCCGCCTGGGCGGCGAACAACTGCAGCAGCTCTTCGTCAGCCGGCGAGAACGGCTCGCTGCCGCCCGGACCGTGCTTGTCGGTCAGGTAGATATTGCCGACGATGCGTCCGCGCGCGACGACGGGCATGCCGAGGAGGGTGGTCATCGCCGGATGGCCGAGGGGGAAGCCGACCGAGCGTGGGTCGCGGGCGATGTCGTCAACGCGGACCGCTCGGCCGTCGGCGAGGACCGCGCCTAAGAGCCCGCGGCCCTTCGGCGGATCGCCCAGGCGCGCCCGCTCGTCGGCGGTGATACCCGAGGTGAGGAAGCGAATGATGTCGCCTCGCTCGTCGAACACGCCGAGCGCGCCGTAGCGCGCGCCGACCAGCTCTCGAGCGAGGTCGACGACGCGCTGGAGCACCGCGTCTAGGTTGAGCTCGGAGGCCAGCGTCAGCCCGGCCTCGTGCAGCGCCTTGAGCTGCGCCGCCTGGCGCTGCACCACTGCCCCTGTCGATCGGACGCCGCGGGTCCGCGCGACGGGCCGACGGAGAGGGCCCCGGCTCACCAGCGTGTCTCCTCCGGCCCGTGACACAGGACGGGGCCGGCTAGGTGCGATGCTGCTTATCTAGCCGAAGATATTGTAGCGCGCGCTGGCGCCCCCGCGCCGGGGTCATGTGTAAGGGGCCTATACCGTTTCCCCGCGAACACTTCCCCCTTGGCGTGGGACGCCGGGGAGTGCAGAGAAGGCTATCGCCCCCTCTGCACCAACCTTTCGGGGGGTGGTGCGGGGTCGCCTCGACGTGGGAGCGTGCAGGAAGAGACGGTATGACTCATGTCCTTGCGCGACGCCGGCGCTTGGTGAAACGCTGCTTGCGCGACAGGAGCGGCGTGCCGGCGCGGCGATGCGCCTTAGTGGGCGGATGCTGCGAGACATAGCGGAGGGGCGAGGGCTCGCCCAGGGGGTAGGAGCACAGGTGAGATCAAAATCGGGAGATTTCCCTGACGCGCCCCTGAGGGACGGCGCCGTAGGGTAGTCCACGTAGGGTGGAGCAACGAAGTAGTACTGGGCGTGCGAGGCGACCATGTGCGAGCGCGTGCTCATTCTGTACCGGCATCCGCTCTTCGCCGAGGCCGTTCGGCGACTGCTCAGCGTGGAAGCCGATCTCGAGGTGCATGCCGCGCCTCTTGTAAGTGTAGCGCTCGACGAGGCGCTCGAGACGCTCCGGCCCGAGGTGGTCGTCCTCGAGCGCCCCGGCACGGAAGAGCCCGAGCCGGACCTCTCGCGGCTCGTAAGCCGCGCCCCGCGCATCATCAGCTTTGGCCTGGCCGACAACGTGCTGACCTGCTTCGAGGGCACGACCATCGCCTCGGCCGGCCCCGACGATCTGCGCCGCGCCGTGCGCCTGAGTGCCCCCACGCAGGAACTCGCGCGGCTGCCCGTTGCCGGTGCCGGCACCGCGGGCATGCGCGAGCTGCGCTGGCACGGCCGCGGCGGCCAGGGCGTGGTCACGGCGGCGAAAATGCTGGCCGGCGCCGCGCTCCGCGACGGGCGCTGCGCCCAGGCCTTTCCTGAGTACGGACCGGAGCGCCGCGGAGCGCCGCTCGTGGCCTTCACCCGTCTGGCCGACGCGCCGATTCGGCTCTTCACGCCGGTGGAGCGCGCCGACGTCGTCGTCTTGCTCGACCCTACGCTCATCAGCACCGTGCCGCTGGTGGACGGCTTGAAGCCCGGTGGCCTGCTGCTGGCCAACTGGGCCAGCTCGCCCGAGGACCTGCGCCAGGTGCTGGGCACACGGGCGCACCGCATCGCGGCGGTCGACGCCACGGCCATCGCTCAGGCGACGCTGGGCCGGGCCATCCCCAACACCGTGCTCGTCGGAGCGCTGGCGCGTCTCACGACGCTGGTCTCCTGGTCGGCGCTCGAAGCCGAGCTGCGCGAGGCGTTCGGTGCGCCAGGCTCGGCGCGCGCGGAGGCCAACGTCAGCGCGGCGCGGCGTGGCTACGAGACGGTGCAGGCCATCGCCGCCGACGAAGGCGCGGCGGTGCCGGTGCCGCCGCCGCAGCCTTCCCTGCCCGGCTGGCGCAGCTTGCTCAGCGGCGGCGTGATCCGACCGACGAAGGTCGAGGCGGCCCCGCAGACCGGCGCCTGGCGGGCGCAGCGGCCGGTCCTCCAGATCGAGCGCTGCATCCACTGCCTCTTCTGCTGGGTCTTCTGCCCCGACAGCGCCATCCTCGTGCAGAACGGCCGCATCGTCGGCGTGGACTATGACCACTGCAAAGGCTGTGGCATCTGCGCGCGCGAGTGCCCGGTCAAGCCGACGGCCATTCCGATGGTCGGCGAGGGCGAGCCCGTGGCCCAGCGCTCGGAGGCGCTCAGCGCCTAGGGCGCTTGCGGAGGAGTTCGTCATCGCCCGGCGGGGCCGTCGGGGAGGACCCTTTTCACATCACAGGCAGGAAGGAGGGCGGCGATGATGCTGCAACACGCGGCCACGCTGCTCCCGCTGACTGGCAACGGCGCCGTCGCCGAAGCCATGCGGCAGATCGACCCCGATGTCGTGGCCGCCTTCCCGATCTCGCCGCAGACCGAGGTCATCGAAGCCTTCTCCGGCTTCGTCGCCGATGGCCGCGTGAGCACCGAGTTCGTCCCCGCTGAGAGCGAGCACTCCGCGCTGAGCGTCTGCGTCGGCGCCGCCGCGGCCGGCGCGCGGGCTATGACCGCCACGTCGGCGCAGGGTTTGGCGCTCATGTGGGAGGTCCTGTACATCGCCGCCGGGCTGCGTCAGCCGATCGTCATGGCGCTGGCGACACGGGCGCTCTCGGCGCCGCTCAACATCCACTGCGACCATTCGGACGCCATGGGCGCCCGCGACAGCGGCTGGGTGCAGCTCTGGGCGGCCAACGCGCAGGATGCCTACGACTTGACCCTCCTCGCCGTGCGCTTAGCCGAGCACGCGGCGGTGCAGTTGCCCGTGTTGGTGTGCTACGACGGCTACATCGTCAG
>JACQUS010000349.1 GCA_016210125.1 Chloroflexota bacterium
GGAGAGGGGGAGCAGGGCGGGCGGGGAGTCCAGAGGTCGCCTGAGGCGACCTCTGGAAACCTCTTATGGGAACCGCTTTGAGGTGGGGCGGGGCAGCAGCCCAGAGGGGTATTTTCACAGGAGGAGGGCAGCGAGGCGAAGTGCCTCTGCGCACCGCTCCGGGAAGGGTGGGGCGGGCCAGCGGCGGCTGCAAGCGCACGCCGCTTGCTCGGCACGGCCTGCGAGTGGTATATTCGGCACGATGATCGACCAACCGAAGGCGCAACAGACGCTCGGCGCGCTGCTCGTCGACGCGGCTAGCCGCTATGGCGAGCAGCCATTCATCCTCTGCGGCGACGAGCGCGTCAGCTACGCCGAGCTGCTGCGGCGCGCGGAGCGGCTCGCAGCCGGGCTGCAGGCGCGGGGCGTGGGACACGGCGCGCGCGTCGCGTTCATGCTCCCGAACGGCCTCGACATCATCGAGCTGTGGTTCGCTCTAGCCCTGCTCGGGGCCATCGGCGTGCCGGTCAACACCGCCTTCCGCGGCTACCAGCTCACCTACCTGCTCAACGACGCCGACGCGCCACTCTTCGTCGTCGGAGCGCAGTACCTCGACCGGCTGGCCGCCGTACAGGCCGACGTCGGCCCGGTCGAGCGGCTGATCGTCGCCGACGCGGGAGCGCCGGATGGCGGAGCCGTCGCTAGCCCGCCGGCGCTGCGCTGGCCGAGCGAGCCGCTGGCCGACGTACCCACCGCGCCGCGTGCCTCCCTCCCCGCCGTCGACTACCGCGATCCCGTCGCCATCCTGCACACCTCCGGCACCACGGGACCCTCCAAAGGCGTGATCGTCTGCCACCGCCACGAGTACATCTTGGGTCGCAATATGGCCGTTGAGATGGGCCTGCGCGGCGACGACGTTTACTGGTGCGGCTTCCCGTTCTTCCACAACACGGCGCTGGCGCTCATCACCCTGCCGGTGCTGCTCGTCGGCGGAGCGGTCGCCGTCGTCGAGCGCTTCAGCGCCAGCCGTTTCTGGGACGAGGTCGTGCGTTACGGCTGCACGGCCTTCTACTACCTCGGCGCGCTCCTGACGATCCTGCTCAAGGCCCCACCCAGCGCGCGCGACCGCCAGCACACGCTGCGCGTCGGCTGGGGGCTGGCAGCCTCGGGCGAGACGATGCAGGCCTTCGAGGCGCGCTTCGGCGTGCCCGTACTCTCGGGGTACGGCTCCACCGAGGCCAACGTCGTCTGCTACGAGCCGCTGGCGGAGCGCCGCCCCGGCTCGGCCGGCAAGCCGCACCCGGAGTTCGACGTACGCGTCGTCGACGACCACGACGAGCCCGTGCCGCCCGGCGCGGTCGGCGAGATCGTCACCCGCCCGCGCGATCCCTACGTCATGTTCCTCGGCTACTACCAGAAGCCCGAGGCCACCGTCGCCGCGTGGCGCAACCTCTGGTTCCACACCGGCGACGCCGGGCGCTTCGACGCCGACGGCTACCTCTACTTCGTCGATCGGCTGAAGGACGTCATCCGCCGCCGTGGCGAGAACATCTCCTCGTACGAAGTGGAGTACGTCGCCAGCCAGCACCCCGCCGTGCTGGAGTGCGCCGCCGTGGCCGTTCCGGCCGAGCTGGGCGAGGACGAGGTCAAGCTCGTCGTCGTGCCGCGCCCCGGCCAATCGCTCGATCCGCGCGACCTCATCGCCTTCTGCGCGGAGCGGCTGGCCTACTTCGCCGTCCCGCGTTATGTACAATTGAGTCAGGCGCTCCCCAAGACCCCGACCGACAAGGTCGAGAAGCACCGGCTGCGCGCCGAGGGCGTCACGGCGGCGACCTGGGATCGCGAGCGCGCCGGAGTCCAGCTTCACCGCGCGTGAGCGGGTGAAAAAAGGAGGCGAGGATGCCCCTGGCGCTGGGTCTGCGACCGATTGATCTCGCGCGATGGATCGCTGCCGAGGTTCAGCAGCAGTTTCCGAGCTGCCGGACGTGGGGCGAGGTGGCGCCCAAGAGCAGCCTAGAGGCCTACCTAGTCGTCCGCGCGAGCGAGGAGTGCTTCCACGCCGTGTTGGAGGCCGCCGACCAGATGGCCGCGCACGTGCTCGAGGCGTACGGCGTGACGATCCTGGTCAGCACCGAGCCGCGGCTGATCTGGTGCCGCAAGTGCCAGCGGCCGATGCAGCCGCCCGGCCATTACCATCTTTTTCTAGAAACTAGCCCGCACGGCGACCTGCGCGCCTGCTACCCGAACACCCCCGAGGGCGACCCGGAGCACGACTTCCGGCCGGGCGCCTAGCGTGGGGGCCGCACGGGAGGCGGTCGCCGCGCTCGCCGCGGCCGGCGACCCCGGCGGCCGGCTGGCACGGCAGCTCGGCACGTGGAACACCGTTGTTGAATTCGGTCTCGACGGCGAGGACGGATCCTTCCACCTCGTCGTCCGCGATGGGCAGCTCACCTTCCGTCCCGGCCGACATCCCCAGCCGGTCACGCGCATCGAGGGAACGGCCGCGGCGTTCGCTCCGGTGGCGCGCGGCGAGATCGACATCACCCACCCGCTGGCCCACGGCGACCTGCGGCTGACGCGCGGCGACTGGTTCGACGCGCTGAACTTCAGCAAGGCCGTCGTCGCCGTGCGGCGGAAGGGCTAGCGCCGTGCGCCGCGTAGCGATCGTCGGCGTTGGGCAGATTCCGTTCCGCTCGCGCTACCCTGCCAAGACGCTCTACGAGCTGGCCTTCGAGGCCACGCGGCGCGCCTTTCAGGACGCCGGCGTCACGGCCCGCGACGTCGACTGCGCCGTGTACTCAGTGTACGCCGACCTGCTCAACCGCCAGACGACGCCCGACGTGATGCTCCAGGAGTACCTGGGCCTGAACGGCAAGTCCGGCGTGCGCGTCACCGACGGCGCGGCGTCGAGCGCCTACGCCGCGCGCGTGGGCTATGCGGAGGTGGCGTCGGGCCTCAGCGATGTCGTCCTGGTGCTCGGCGTGCAGAAGTGCCTCGA
>JACQUS010000350.1 GCA_016210125.1 Chloroflexota bacterium
CCGGTGTTGCCGCCGTGGTGACCAGCGCCGACATCGCCGCGCTGCCGCTGCTCACGCCGCCGATGGACGCGCCCGACTGCCTCGTCCCCGGCCGGCCGCTGCTGGCGCGCGACGTGGTGCGCTTCGCCGGCGAGGCCGTTGCCGCCGTTGTAGCCACCAGCCGCTACGCCGCCGAGGACGGCCGCGACGCCATCGCCGTGCGCTACCATGCGCTGTCGGCCGTCGGCAGCCTGGCGGCAGCGCGCGCCGCCACGGTGGCCGTGCACGCCGCGCGCCCCGACAACGCCTACTACCGCCGCACGGTCGAGAGCGGCGACATCGCCGCCGCCTTCGCCCAGGCCGATCTGGTCATCGAGCGGCGCTTCCGCCACCCGCGCCTCGCCGCCGTGCCGCTGGAGACGCGCGGCACCGTGGCGGCGTACGACGCCGCGGCCGGCGCGCTGACGCTCTGGGCCTCGACGCAGGCTCCGCACACGCTGCGTGCGGCCGTGGCCTGGATACTCGGCCTGTCGCTCGACCAGGTGCGCGTCGTGGCCGCGGTCGTGGGCGGCGGCTTTGGCCTCAAGACGCACATCTACCCCGAGGACGTGCTGATCGCCTGGCTGGCACGGCGGCTTGAGCGGCCGGTGAAATGGGTGGCCGACCGCCAGGAGGACTTCCTGGCGGCGACCCACGCCCGCGAGACCGAAGTGGCCGTGCGCGCGGCCGTGCGGCGCGACGGCGTGCTCCTGGGCCTCGAGGCGACCGTCGAGGGCAACGTCGGGGCCTACGCCATCTACCCGCAGGGGCCGCCGTTGAGCGCCCCGGGCACGGCGGCCATGCTGCCCGGACCGTACCGCCTGCGCCACTACCGCGCCACGGTCGTCGGCTACGCCACGCACGCGCCGCCGGACGGGGCCTACCGTGGCGTCGGCCAGCCGGTGGCCGCGCTGGTCCACGAGCGGCTGATGGACCTCATCGCCCAGGCAACGGGCCTCGACCCGGCCGACGTGCGCCGCCGCAACCTCATCCGCGACGACGAGTTCCCGTATACCTCGGCCACGGGCATGGTCTACGAGAGCGGGCAGTACCATGCCCTGCTGGAGCGCACGCTGGCGGCACTCGACTACGCGGCGCTGCGGCGCGAGCAGGCAGCGCTGCGCCGGCAGGGGCGCTATCTCGGCATCGGCCTGGCCTGCGTCGTGGAGTTCTCGGCCGCCGGGTCGGCCAACTACCGCCGGCGCGGCGTGCTGGCCGTGCCCGGCTACGACGCAGCGCGGCTGGTGCTGGAGCCGTCGGGCCGCGTGGTCGTGTGGACCAGCCTGCCGGCGATGGGCCAGGGGCTGGAGACGACCTTCGCCCAGCTCGTCGCCGACGGCCTAGGCGTGTCGCTGGAGCAGGTCGACGTGCGCCAGACCGACACGGCCCACGCGCCCCTCGGCTCGGGCTGCTTCGGCAGCCGCAGCGCCATCGTCGGCGGCGGCGCGCTGCACCACGCCACGGCGGCCCTGCGCGAGCGGCTGCTGGCCGGTGCCGCCGAGCTGCTGGAGGTCAGCGCAGCCGACCTGGAGCTGGCCGACGGCGCGGTCGCCGTGCGCGGCGTGCCGGGCAAGGCCGTCGCCTACGCCGAGATCGCCCGCGCGGCCACGGCCGGCGGCGCGCCCGGCCTGGTGGCCGAGGGGGCCTTCGACCCGCCGGCGCAGACCTTCCCCAGCGCCTGCCACGCCGCGGTGGTCGAGGTCGACGTGGCGACCGGACAGGTGCACTTGCGGCGCTACGTCGTCGTCGAGGACTGCGGGCCGCTCATCAACCCGACGATCGTCGATGGGCAGGTGCAGGGCGCCGTGGCCCAGGGACTCGGCGGCGCGCTCTACGAGGAGATCGTCTACGACGAGCACGGGCAGCTCCAGACCGGCAGCCTGATGGACTACCTGCTGCCCGGCGCGCCGGAGGTCCCGGCGCTGGAGATCGACCACCTGGCGACGCCAGCGCCGGGCGTGCCAGGCGGCTTCAAGGGCGTCGGCGAGGGCGGCGTCATCGGCGCGACCCCCGCAGTGGCCAACGCCGTGGCCGACGCGCTGGCGCCGCTCGGCGTCGAGCCGGACGAGCTACCGCTCACGCCGGAGCGCCTCCACCGCTGGCTGCGGGCGGTTCCCCCGCTGCCCCATCGATATTGCGCTGCCTGTCGGCGCGGACACCCCACCCCGCCCCGGAAAAAGCTTCCAAAGGGGGCGAAGCCCCCTTTGGATTCCCCCTGGCCTTTGCGCTGCGGCGCCGTCCCCGTCTCCCGCCCGCAGGAGTGGTCGAAGACTCGAGTCTCGAAGAGTCGCCTCTGGAGACTGACGAGGGGACCGAGGGGCCGAGGCTCACCATGGCCGCGGGCGGGCGAGTAGGGGCGAGGTAACCTCGCCCTTACTCGCCGAACAGCGCGCCGATGGACTCGCCGGCGTGAATGCGGCGAATGGCCTCGCCAAGCAGCGGGGCTAGCGCGAGGACGGTGATGGTCGGGAGCTGCTTGTGCGGTGGCAGGGGGATAGTATCAGTGACCACCAGCTCCCTCACGGGCACGCCGCGCAGGCGCTCGATGGCCGGGCCTGACAGCACCGGGTGCGTGCAGCAGGCGTAGACCTCGCCCACGCCGCGCTCCTTGAGGGCCTGCACGGCCTGTATCAGCGAGCCGGCGGTGTCAATCTCGTCGTCGAAGATGATCGCCTGCCGGCCCTCCACCTCGCCGATGACGTTGAGGGCCTCGGCCTCGCCGCCGTTCACCATGCGCCGCTTCTCGATGATCGCCAGCGGCACGCCGATGGCCACGGCGAAGTTGCGCGCCCGCTTGGCCGCGCCGAGGTCCGGGGCCACGACGACGGCGTCGCGCAGGCGCTTGTCGCGGAAGTAGTCGATGAACAGGTGTGCGGCCGTCAGCTCGTCGACGGGGATGGAGAAGAAGCCCTGAATTTGCCCGGCGTGCAGGTCGACCGTCAGGACGCGGTTGGCTCCGGAGACGGTGATGAGGTCGGCGATGAGCCGCGCCGTGATGGGCACGCGCGGCTGGTCTTTCTTATCCGTGCGACCGTAGCCGTAGTAGGGGACGACGGCGGTGATGCGCGCCGCGGAGGCGCGCTTCAGCGCGTCGATCATAATCAGCAGCTCGAGGTTGCTGCGGTTGACAGGCGAGCACGTCGGCTGGATGACGAAGACGTCCTGCTCGCGGACGACGTCGTTGATCTTGACGAAGATGTTCTCGTTGGAGAACTCGAAGACATCGGCCCGCCCGAGGGGGATCCGAAGGTAGCGGCAGATCGCCTCGGCCAGTTGCCGGTTGGCGTTGCCGCTAAAGACGCTGAGCGTGCCCCACATGGTCGCCGCGCGCTCCCAGTAGCCCAGTCATTATACCACGCTCAGAGGTCGTGGAGCGCGGCGAGGCGCGCGATGAGCGTGCCCAGCGGGCGCTCGGGCTCGGGCGCCGGGCCGAGCGGGTCGTCCGCCGCCTCGCCGAGCAGCACCTGGCAGGTCGCCGCGACGGAGCCGGCCAGCGCTGCCAGGTCGTAGCCGCCCTCGAGCGTCAGCATGAGCCGCCCGCCGCACAGCTCGGCCGCCAGATCGCGCAGGTGGGCGACGGTGGCCGCGAAGCCGGCGGTGGAGACGGCCAGGTGGGCCAGGGGGTCACGCCAGTGAGCGTCGTAGCCGGCCGAGACGAGCAGCAGGTCCGGCCCGAACCGGCGCAGGGCCGGCTCCAGGAGCTGCCGACGCGCCTGCTCGAAGGCGCCATCGCCGCTGCCGGCCGGCAGAGGGACATTCAGCGTCGTGCCGACGCCGAGGCCGCGGCCGGTCTCGCGCTCGTGGCCCGCGCCCGGGTACCACGGGAACTGGTGCGTGGAGTAGAAGTAGACGCGCGGGTCCTCGTAGAACGCGGCCTGCGTGCCGTTGCCGTGGTGCACGTCGACGTCGACGATCGCTACGCGCTGGATGCCCGGCAGCGTGAGCGCGCGCCGCGCCGCCAGGGCCACGTTGTTGAACAGGCAGAAGCCCATGCCCTGGTCGGCCAGCGCGTGGTGGCCCGGCGGGCGCAGCAGGGCGAAGGCCGCCCGCCCGCCGGCGGCCTCCTCGGCCGCGCCAAGGGCCGCCCCTGCCGCGTGGCAGGCCACCTCGTACGAGCGCGGCCCGACCGGCGTGTCGGCGTCGAGGTAGCCGCCGCCCTGCGCGGCCACCTGGGCCACGCGCCGGACGTAGACCGGGTCGTGGTTGGTCGCCAGCGCGGCCTCGTCGGCGCGCGGCGCCGCGCGGACGGCGCAGCGATCGAGCAGGCCGGCGCGGCGCAGGGCCAGCTCGACCTCGCGCAGGCGCTCGGGTCGCTCCGGGTGGTGGCGGCCGGTGTCGTGCTCGCGGAAGATGGGGTCCAGGTAGAGCGTCAGCATGCGTTTCTCCTCACCCGCCACTGCCCCGAGAATGCGGCCATTCTCATCCTTTGTGGTGCCGCGGGGAAGCGGCATGGACGATTCTGAGGAGCGTAGCGACGAAGAATCCGCGCTCCTGATATGCATTCTCGTTGGCGAGGGTATCATTTGTGCCGGACGCGAGAAGGGGGAGCGCCGAGGGGCTTCGCCCCGGTGCACATCGTTCCTAGGGTGGGGTTGGGGGATCGCCCCGACTCAAAGCCCTCCGGCGGCCAGCCGGCCTGGGCGTACAGCTCAGCCAGCGGGTTGGCCGGGCCGACGCCGACTACGCGGGCGAGCTAGTGGACTAGGCGCGGGAGATGCTCGGCGTGACGCTGCAAATCGTCAAGCGCCTCGCCGACGCCGTCCGCGCTCACCGCGCCGGCCTATCCGCACCCGCGCTCCTGCCCACCCCGTGAACGACTACATCCTCTCAATCGCCGGCTGAATGTCCTCGTTCAACTCGCGGCCGACGCGTTCAAAGATCTCTAGCAGCTCCTCGTAGGTGCCATCCCCACCGAGGAAATCCCAAAAGTGCCTTCCGACGAGGAGTTCGTTATCGGCGTCAAACCAGCGTTGCATTGTCCAACGGTTGTATGGGCTCCCTTCGTAAGGGTTGTACGGAATCGCCACCATGGTCTGAATGCGGACCGTCGGCTTGGTTGCTCCGCGTATCGCTATCCACTCCAGCAGCGTTCGCTTGTGCGCCTTAAATTCGCCGGCGTTGGGCTTTGCGGTGGTCATCGCGATGCAATACTCGGTGCCGTTCTGGTCTTCCGTGAATAGATCGACGAGCGGCGACGTGATGGGCACCATTCCGCCCTTTCTGGCGACCGACAGGATCGTAGCGGCCTCCTCGCGCTTGTTAGCCTGCTTCTTTGGCTCGGCCGATTGGCCTACGCCCTTGCCGCCGAGATCGTCGAGAATGGCCTGGATCACGCTCTGTGCCACGGTGCTGATGCTCTTGCCAAGGCCGTCGTACTCGCGGACCACCAGCCGAAATCGAGGATGGGCGTAAGCGATCTTCGCCGCGATGCGCTCGAAGACCTTGCCAAGCCCCGTGTTCGCCGACTGGATGAATGAGAACGTGGCCATCCGGCCCGTGCCGAAAAGCCGCGTATGGAACGGCATGGCCGTCGTTTCACGCGTGGTCTTTGCGAGCTTCTTCCGCACCTCGGCCGTGAGAAGCTCGTAGATTTCGACTCGCAGTTGCGGCGAAAGGCCCATGACTAGCGGTCTTTGACCATCAGGAAGATGCTCTCGTGGTATGGGTCGTCGCCTTGCTCCGTGCGTTTGGTGACTGCACGGCGGAACTCGGTGACGATCCTCAAGCCGCTGCGCGCCGCGATCTCCGGATAGAGCCCTAGGCGGTCGTTGGCCACAATGAAGACGCGCGCGTCTTGATGGAGCAGCGGCCGCACATTCCGGAAGACGCCAGCTATGCCCTCGATATACTCGCGCTGCGCCTGCCTCGACGTTCCTCTCGCCTTGGGCCCGATCTCGAGGTCGTCGTAGCGCGGAAATCCGAAGAGTTCGTAAGCGTACAGGTGCTGCTCGTGGTAGTCAATCTGGCCAACGTAGGGCGGGGAGGTAAAGACGCCCGTGATGAGCCGACCAGCGAGTGGGGTTGTGTCGAGTGCTGACTTGAGATCGACAGTACGCGAATCCGCCTGCAGGGCTGTCGCCGTCCTGTCCGAACGCAACTGGTCAAAGTGGGCAATCCGTCGAGCTGTGTCTTCGCTGTATGCATGGATCTTCGTGAGGCAGTCCTCGATAGGCATGCAGCACTTGGTATGTTTGCGGCACCAGTACAGCTCTCCAACGGCCAGTGGTGCCTTAGGTCTCGCTAGGTCGTAGTGGGGCACCAGGCGGGATGAGCGGGCTGCTCGGCTTAAAATGACCCGCAGGAGGTCCTGATAGTGGTAGGAGGGAATGAGCGACCGATAGTAGAGCATTTCAAGGAGCGCCCAGGGCGCGAACCACGTTCTGAGGTACTCGCTCTCGCATTCTTCAAGTAGCGCCACCTTGAGCCTTTCGAAATCGTTCAATTGCGCGTCGCGGAACAGCGGAGAGCTCTGTTCTTCCGGCTCTACGAGGCACCGCGAGAACAGCGAGACAAGTCGTTCAGCCTCGAGAATCTCGCGACGTACCCGGGCGACGTCATATTTCGCCGTCTTCACCCGGGCGATGAGGCAGTTAAACGGGGAGATGTCGATGCCGATGGTGTACATCTTCATCTCGTTGCCCTGCACGAGGGTCGTGCCGGACCCCATGAACGGATCGAGGATGACATCATCCTCCTTGAAGTAGCGCGCCAGGAACCATTCGACCAGTTGCGGAATGAACTTGCCCAGGTACGGGTGCAGCCGATGGACATGCTTAGTCCGCTGGTGCTCGGGGACATCGTAGAAGCCGAGTTCTGGGTGGAGACCGGGGCGATGGTGTTTCTCAAGGCTCTGGTCGACTAGCGCAAGGAACGCGCGAAGTTCCTTCAATGAGACGCGCAACTCACCATTGCGAGCACGAGCAATGGGTAGGCCCTCAGGATCGTACTTGCCAATCCTGCCGCGCTGGATGTAGTCCCGGATGTTGTGCGTCGTCTTCCCGACAAGGGACGCGGCCTCCTCGAGGGTGACGAGTTGAAGATCATCAGGCTGAATCCAAGACTCGCCGAGCACGGCGATCACTCCCCCACGCCGACCGCAAGTCTCCAAGCGCCACATCACACCGAGGCGTGCGATGCGACTGCCCACGGGACTGTGCCCGCGCGCACCCGACGTCCGGCTCACACGCACCAGCCACAGTGGGCTACCGGCGTGTCCACGGGCAAGTCGCCGGTAGGCGACCGTGCACTTGCACCCGGCGTCGAAGATCAGGTCCCGAGCCTGCCACGGATGGCATGATAGCACTAAGACTATCGCAATGTACGGCTTTCTTCCGACCTCTTGTCAAATCTTGTGGAAACTCCTCCCACGTAGCTCGGTTACTTTAGGCAGCTACAGGGCTGGTGGGCTCCTGTGGCTGAAGAATCCCATCGATGAAGCACCGCCGGATCACCCGCCTGAGAGCGTGGCAAGTCGGGCCGGCCGCGGATCCTGCGCCTCCTTCGGGCGCGCTGCGTGACAGGCTGACGAGCGTGGGCTAGAGCACGGCAAGAGCATGCAGACGGCGTCGTAGGGGCGAGGTAACCTCGCCCCTACCCCGTGAGATCGCCCCGGCGGCGCAGCGCGAGCGGCCGGCGTGCTACTGCTCGCGGCCCAGCACCACGACGCAGCCGACGGCGCCCGGCCCGCCGAGGTTGTGCGCCACGCCCACCTTCGGGTTCTCGATCTGCATCTTGCCGGCACGGCCGAGGAGCTGGTCGTGGATGTTGGCCACCATGCGCACGCCCGACGCGCCGATGGGGTGGCCGCAGGACTTCAGCCCGCCGCTGGTGTTCACCGGCAGCTTGCCGTCGCGGCGCGTCACGCCCTCGGCCGCCAGCCGCCAGCCCTGCCCGCGCTCGCAGAGGAAGAGGTCCTCGTAGTTCACGATCTCGGTAATGGTGAAGCAGTCATGCAGCTCAATGACGTCGATCTCCTCGGGCGGGTTGCTGATGCCGGCCTGCTTGTACGCCTTCTCGGCGGCGTGCTGCGTGGCCTTGAAGCCCAAATAGTCGAAGGTCTGGTCCATCTGCGCCGAAAAGTAGCCCGAATCGACCGAGAGGCCGATGCCGCGAATGACGCTGTAGCTCTTGCCGCGCGCGCGGGCCACCTCGCGGCGCATGAGCACGACGGCCGCGGAGCCATCGGTCGTCGGGCAGGCGTCGAACAGGCCGATGGGGTCGGCGATGGCCGGGGCCTTCAGCACCTGCTCCTTGGTGACCGGCTTGCGGAAGTGCGCCAGCGGGTTGAGCGAGCCGTGGTAGTGGTTCTTCACCGCCACGTCGGCCATGTAGTCCTTGATATTCAGGCCGTAGGCCGCGCCGTAGCGCGTGGCCACCAGGGCGAACATGCCCGGCGCGGTGCGGCCCTTGCAGTACAGCGGGTGGCCGCGGCTGACGTGCGTCTGCACGAGGCTGCCGCGCGGCGGCACGTCGCGCATCTTCTCGGCGCCAACGACCAGCACGACGTCGTACTCGCCGGCGGCGACGGCGAGCGCAGCGTTGCGGATGGCGTCAGTCCCCGTCGCGCAGTAGTTGGCGACCCGCGTGATGGGGATGCCGTAGAGGCCGAGCGGCTCGGCCAGCGAGGTCCCGGCATTGCCCTCGGTGGTGTAGTCGTAGGCGTAGGCCGTGCCCAGCCAGGCGGCCTCGATCTCGCGCGGCTCGACCCCGGCGTCCTGCATGGCCGCGTAGCCGGCCTCGACGACCATGTCGAAGTAGCTCTGCTCGAAGTTCTCGCCGAAGCGCGTCATGCCAACGCCGACGATGGCCACCTCGTGTGCCAGACCCATCGCGCTTCCTCCTCAGTGCCCGGCCGGCGTCCTGGCGCGGCGCGGGCGGCGGCCCGCAGTGGCGCAGCTTCTCTTTGCCAGCGCCATCGTACCACGGCGCCCTACACATGTACCAGCGTTTCTATCGCCCGCGTATGCGCCACGCCGGGGGCGGGGCTGCGCCTCACCCCCGTCCCCCCTCCAGCGCGGCTGGAGAGGGGGTGAAGAGGGGGAGGCAAGGCGCGGTGTCCACTCTCAGGGCAGGTCCCTCGCGCCCTGGCGCGACCATCGGGGATGAAAGGGGGAATCCAAAGGGGGCTTCGCCCCCTTTGGATTCCCATCCTGGGGCGGGGTGGACTCACCCGCCGGCGAGGGCGATATGAACGTGAGACCGGAGGAGGCAGTTGCTCCCTCCGGCCGGGTTTGGGGTGTCCGCGACAACCGGGGCGGGGCGCGGCCCCGCCGCTACACTGCGCACTCGCCCTCGCCGCGCTCGACGCGGTAGGCCGCCGAGCGGTCGAAG
Organism: Chloroflexota bacterium; assembly: GCA_016210125.1. GTDB lineage: Bacteria > Chloroflexota > UBA6077 > FW602-bin22 > JACQUS01 > JACQUS01. The sequence continues at coordinate 9,349 of JACQUS010000350.1, forward strand.
TCGACGAACAGATCGGCCGCGGCCTCGGCCTCGATGGGCCGCAGACCGGCGACGAGCTGGCCGATGGCTGCCGGGCCGACGCGCTGAACGAAGGCGTTGAACTCCTCGCCTGGCAGGCGCTCGGCGCGGTAGTGGGCCAGGATGCGCCGCACGGCCTCCGGCACGCGGTGCGCCGGAATCTTCTCCCCGGCGCGCTCGGCGAAGTGGAAGCGCCCGCCCTCGTACTCGCCGCCGACGAACAGCTCGTAGGCCGGCACCTGCCGACCGTCGGGGCTCTTCACCGCCGCGCCGTGGAAGCCGATGTTGCCGAGGTGGTGGCGGCCACAGCCGTTGGGGCAGCCGGAGATCTTGATGTGCAGCTTGCGGACCAGCGGGTCGCTCAGGTCCTCGCCGTCCAGCGCGCGGCGCAGGGCGCGGTTGAGGCCCATCGACGAGGTGATGCCCAGCTTGCAGCTATCGGTGCCGGGGCACGAGGTGATGTCGGTGATCTCCTGCGCGCCGGCCTCGCCGAGGTCGAGGGCGACCAGCTCGCGCCAGAGGTCGTACAGCTTGCCCTCCGGCACCCAGCGCAGGGCCAGGTTCTGCTCGACGGTCGCCCGCGCTTGACCGTTGGCGTAGCGGCGGGTCAGCGCCGCGAGGCCGTGGAACTGCGCCGCGCTCAGGTCGCCGAGCGGCACGGTCACGTAGGCCGCGGCATAGCCCGGCTGGCGCTGCGGGACGACGTTGGTCTGGCGCCAGCGCTGGAAGGCCGCGTCGTCGTGGCCGTGGCCGTTGGCCGCCACGGCCGGCGGGGGCGTCGGCTCGTAGCGCCGGAGCATCCAGCGCGTCGGGTCGATGGGCTCGGCAGCCCAGGGCTCGCGCAGCTCGGCCTCGACCTGCTCGCGGAAGGCGTCGAGGCCAATGCGGTCGATCAGGACCTTGATGCGCGCCATCATGCGGTTCTTGCGCAGCATGTCGGCCTTGTTGAAGACGCGCAGGATGGCCTCGCTGACGCGCAGGTACTCCTCGACAGGCACGAAGTCGTAGAGCGGCTTGGCGGCGCGCGGCATGATCGAGCTGCCGCCGCCGACGTGGATGCGGAAGCCCTGGCGCAGCTCGCCGTCCACCTCGCGCACCTGCGCGACGAAGCCGATATCGTGGAAGGGCGCGACGGCGCAGTCGCTGGCGCAGGGCGAGAACGACGGTTTGAACTTGCGCGGCATGTTCTGCGTGAAGGGCTTGCGCACGAAGTAGCGGACGAAGGCCGTCAGGTAGGGCACGACGTCGAAGACCTCATCGCGGCAGACGCCGGCTAGGGGGCAGGTGACGACGTTGCGCACGGTGTTGCCGCAGGCCTCGCGGCTGCTCAGCCCGGCCTGGTTGAGCCGGCGCATGACGCGCGCCGTGTCCTCCAGCGGGACGTGGTGGTACTGCACGTTCTCGCGCGTGGTGATGTGGCCCTTGCCCAGGGGGGCGTAGTCACGGGCGATGTCGCCGAGGGCCTCGAGCTGCGCGGCGGTGAGGATGCCGCCGGGGATCTTGACGCGGTACATGTGCGCGTCGGCCTGGCGCTGGCCGTAGATGCCCTGGCGGAGGCGGAAGCTCTGGAACTGCGCCGCCGCGCGCTCGCCGCGGCGGAACGCGCCGATCTCGCCCTCTAGCTCGGTGAGCTCCTCAGGGACGATCGGGACGATGCTGAGGGTGTCGACATCGGTGGTCTCATGGCTGGTCTCAATGGTCACGCTCAGGGCTCCTTTCCATGGCAGTTCGTCAACGGCAGCGCGACAGCAGCGAGCGCTCAGCGGGCGGAAGGGCCCCCGACCCTGGCAGCCGGGGGCTGTGGACAGGTGCATGCGCAGGTGCGGTGCGGGCCGGGCATTGTTGATAATCTCGCTAAATAATATTGAGTTTAGCCTACGCGGAGTGTAGCGCCAAACGCGCCGCGTGTCAAGGCCAATGCGGGACGCGCGTTGAGGATGTCGCGGCGATCAGGTGGGCGTGGACGGCTGCGGGGGTGCGGCGTGAGACCCTACGCCGGCGGAGCACTCTTGCCCAGGGCGGATGATGGCGCCGCCGCGGGGCGGCTCAGCAGCAGCTTCGCCCTCCCGGCCGGGAGTTTCTGGCAGGGCGAGACTCTTGCCGTGCCCCTGCCCCGCGTGCGCGCAGAGCGTCCGTATCGACCGCCGTGAGGCGGGGTGGGGCAGCCTCAGCCGCGCTCAGCCGCCGCCACGCCGCGACCCGACGGCGCGCGCTCGCCGCGAATGCCCGCCAGCCAGCGCACCACCGGGATGGCCCCGAACGGGCGGCGCAGCAGGCCGTCCATGCCCCAGACCAGCCCGGCCGCGCCCACGAGGAAGGCCAGCTCAGCAACGACGAAGAGTCGATCAACTGAGCCGCCGTTGGACGCCAGTCCTTTCATCAGCATATAGTTCAGGTTCAGCCAGATGCCGATGACGGCCCCCAAGCTCGTGAGCAGACCCAGCAGCAGCAGCACGCCGACCGTCAGCTCGCCGATGGTCACGAGCTGGGCGACGAGCCCGACATTCGGCTGCACCACGCCCTCGAGGAACGGGCGGTAGAACGCCTCGGAGTTGACGATGGCCCCGCGCGTCGGCGGCTGGGCGGCCGGATTGCCGAAGAGCAGGTTCGACAAGATCTGCGGCGACGCCAGCCAGCCCCTCGTC
>JACQUS010000041.1 GCA_016210125.1 Chloroflexota bacterium
GCGTACCTGCCCATCGCGAATCGGCCGGCTCCATGAGCGGGGGCGCCAGCCCTCATCCCGACCGACGGTAGCCACGTCGCCGCTCCAAGGGGTTATCTTTACAGTCTCCCCGTGTGTTACCATAGTTACACCGTCAGTCCGGCTAGCGCTCGGACGCTCGTCGACGTCGGCCGTCGCCGTGGCGCGGCGGCCGCGGCCGCGCGTCGGGAGGGGACGATGCTCACCGAGGAGCATCAGGGCGGGGCACGCCTCGGCAGCCACGCTGCCATCTACGAGTACCTCGCGGCGCACCAGGTCTTCGGCGTCTTGCCGCCGGCGGCCCTGCGTGACCTAGTCCCCGAGGTGATCGAGCGCACGTATCGCAAGGGCCAGCACCTGTTCTACGCCGGCGACCCGCAGACCTACGTGTTCATCGTGCGCCTCGGGCTCGTGGCGCTGACCGACCTCGACGACCGCGGCAATGCGCGCGTCGTGCTGACCTACGACTCCGGCGACGTCTTCGGCCCGCCGGCCATCGTCCTCGGGCAGCGCCATGCTTTCACCGCCACAGCGCTCATCGACACCCACACCCTGCTCATCGGCAAAGACACCTTCGACCAGCTTTACCGACGCTTTCCAGAGCTCACGCACCAGATCCTCCGCGAACTCCAAAGCATGCTGCGCCGCTCGCAAGAGACGACGCTGCGCCTGGCACGCACGCCGGTGGTCTCGCGTGTCGCGGCCTTCCTCCTGCGCTTCGCCGAGAAGTGCGGCCCCGTCGGCGATGGCGACACGGACTTCGACCTCCCGCTCTCGCGCGAGGATCTTGCGTTTCTCCTGGGCACGAGCCGCGAAACCATCATCCGCGCCCTCACCCGCCTGACTCGCGCCGGGGTCATCGCCAGCCGCGGCAAGCGCGTGTGCATCCGCGATCCCGACGCGCTGCGCCGCCTGGCGGAGCGCTGAGCGTCTGGGGCCGCCCGCCGCCTGCTTCGACGCATGGCGCCACGCCCGTGCCACACCACGAACGACAGTGCCGCTCATCACTCCGTAGGGTGACGGTCCCGACTTGCCGGCTACAATGGAAGCGGCTAGCCTGCGGCTACACGGCGGGCCACGACCACCGGGGATGAAATAGGAACGTGAGCATATGACCGAGCGCGCGCTCTCCGGCATGCGGGTTCTCGACCTCACGCAGTTCGAGTCTGGCCCGTCATGCACGCAGTTCCTGGCGTGGCTCGGCGCCGAGGTCATCAAGGTCGAGCCGCCCACCGGCGACCCGATGCGCCGACCTCGGCCCTGGGAGCGGCGCGAGGTCGACTCGATGTTCTACCTGCTGCACAACGCCAACAAGCGTAGCATCGTCATCGACCTGAAGCGGCCCGATGGCCACGCGCTCTTTTTGCGCCTTGTCGCCCTGTCCGACGTGGTCGTCGAGAACTTCGCCCTGGGAGCGATGGAGAAGCTGCGCCTCGACCACGAGACGCTGCGCGGGATCAATCCGGCCATCATCGTGGCGCGCATCAAGGGCTTCGGCCTGAGCGGCCCCTACAGCGAGTACAAGTCGTTCGAGATGATCGCCCAGGCGGCGGCGGGCGTGATGAGCGTGAACGGCTTCTCCGACCGCGAGCCGGTGCGCGTCGGCGTCGGCATCGGCGACACGGGCACGGGTGTGCACACCGCCGGGGCGATCATGGCCGCCTACATCCAGCGCCTGCGGACCGGCCAAGGCCAGATCGTCGAGGTGTCGATGCAGGAGGTGCTGACCAACTTCCTGCGCCAGCGCTACCCCGACCACTACGGGTCCGAGGGTCACGCGCCGCGCATGGGCAACGAGCTGACTGGCTCGGTACCGGCTGGCGTGTTTCCGTGCAAGCCCGGCGGAGCGAACGACTACGTCTACATCCTGATCCACGCCGCCACCGAGAAGATGTGGGGCGGCTTCGCCCGCGCCATCGACCGGCCCGACCTGCTCGACGATCCGCGTTATCGCGACGCCGCAGCGCGCTGGCGCCACCGCGCAGACGTCAACACCATCACCCACGCCTGGACGAGCCAGCGCAGCAAGCGGGAAGCGATGGAGACACTGGGTCGCGCCGGCGTCCCGTGCAGCGCCGTGCTCGACACTGCCGACGTGCTGGACGACCCGCACCTGAGCCAGCGCGGGGCCATCGTCGCCATTGACCATCCGACCTGGGGACGTTACCGCATGCCTGGCTGTCCGGTGCGCCTGTCGGCCTCGCCGTCGGCGACGGCGCCGCCGCCGCTGTTGGGCCAGCACACCGCCGAGGTGCTGCGCGAGCTGCTCGGCCTCTCCGCGTCCGAGGTGGATGACCTGCGCGCCCGCGGCGTGGTAGCCTGAGGCCCGGCGCGCAGCCCGGCGCCGCCAGCAGGGGCGATTACCACGTCCTAAGGGGACGCGGCGGTGGACAAAAAGGCGGGCTACAGCGGCGAGCCAAAGAGCTCGGGGAGCTGGCGATGCCCCTGCGGTACGCGGGCGCGGAATGAAACACGGCTGGCGCGGCACGCGGAGTGCAGAGAGGCTTCGCCCCTCTGCGAATCACTCCGGGAGGGGTGCGGTGGGGCAAGGCGAGCGCCGGCTGCAACCCTCTTTCGCAGGAACAAGCGCGTAGCGGAGGAAGCACGTGGCGACGGTCAGCGGCAACGAATTGGTCGGGCGCAGCCTGCGCGACCAGGGCGTCGAGGTGCTGTTCTTTCTCCTCGGCGGCCCGCAGAACGAGTACACCAAGGCGTCCCAGCAGCACGGCATACGGCTCATCGACATGCACCACGAGCAGGCCGGAGCGATGGCCGCCCACGCCTACGCACGGGTCAGCGGCAAGGTCGGCGTGTGCTCCGGCTGCTCCGGCCCAGGCACGACGAACCTGATCACCGGGGTCGCCACGGCCTTGGCCGACGCCGCACCGGTCGTGGCGCTCGGCGGCGCCGGGCCGGTCTTCGAGTACCACCTGCGGGCCTTCCAGGAGCTCGACCAGCTCGCCTGTATGAAGCCCGTCACCAAATGGGCGACGCGCATCCACCACGCCCGCCGCGTTCCCGAGCTGATGGCCTTGGCCTTCGAGCGCGCGCGCGTCGGGCAGCCAGGGCCAGTCTACGTCGACCTGCCGTCGGATACGCTCTACGGCACGGTCGACGAGGACGAGATCGCCACGCCCGGCGGCGTCGGCGAGCGCTCTCGCCCGATGGCCGAGCCGCAGGCCGTGGCCCGTGCCGTGCGCCGGCTGGCCGGGGCGCAGCGCCCGCTCATCGTCACGGGCAGCGGCATCCTCTGGGCCGACGCCGCCGAGGACCTGCGCGCCTTTGTCGAGGCCACCGGCATCCCCTTCTTCACCACGCCGCTCAGCCGCGGCGTGGTTCCAGAGGATCACCCCCTGGCCTTCATCAACGCGCGCTCGACGGCCTTCCGCGAGGCCGATGTCGTCCTGTTCATCGGCACGCGCGTCAACTACATCATCGGCTTCGCCCGCCCGCCGCGCTTCAGCGCCGAGGCGACGTTCATTCAGGTCGACATCGAGCCACAGGAGCTAGGCTGGAACCGCCGCGTCGACATCGGCCTGGTCGGTGACGCCAAGGTGGTCCTTCAGCAGCTCGTCGCCGAGGCCCGCGGCAAGTTCCACGGCGAGCTGCCCTGGGTGACGCACCTGCGCGACGTGCACGAGCGCAAGGGCCGCGAGACGGAGGAGCGCATGGCTTCCGACGCGCTGCCGATCCATCCGCTGCGCCTGTGCAAGGAGGTGCGGGACTTCGTCAGCCGCGAGACCATCGTCGTCGCCGACGGGCAGGAGATCATGCTGTTCGCCCGCCAGAGCGTCCCGACCTACTACCCCGGCCATCGGCTCAATGCCGGGGCGCTCGGCTGCATGGGCGTCGGCGTGCCCTACGGCATCGGCGCCAAGGTGGCGCGGCCCGACCGGCCGGTCCTCGTCCTGCATGGCGACGGGTCGTTCGGCATCAACGGCATGGAGATGTCGACGGCGGTGCGCCACAACATCCCCATCGTCGTGGTCGTGTCGAACAACGGCGGCTGGGCCGCCGGCGGGCGCGGCTACCCCGGCCGCGACATCGGCCACCTGCGCTACGACAAGATGTTCGAGGCTGTCGGCTGCCACGCCGAGTTCTGCGAGCGGCCGGAGGAGATCAAGCCGGCGCTGGAGCGGGCTTTCGCCAGCGGCCGCCCGGCGATCGTCAACGTGATGACCGACACGCTCGCGCGCGCGGCCACGGCGGCGTTCTCGGGCTGGGCAGGCAGCTCGATCTAGCGCACCGGACCTCCGGCGTGACCTTTGCCCCGTCCCGCTGCTCCGTGCCGCGGCGGGGAAGCGCGGGGGCGAGGTGGGCCCACCGCCGGCGAGGACCAGGCCATCCCGCCGTCGGGTAGCCGAGGGCTTCAAGATCGGGGCCTCAAGTCTGGGAGCTCGGAGGGGGCTTCGCCCCGCGAGGGAGCGTCGTGTGGGAGCGTCGTACAGAGATTCGGGCGCAGCATCGCGGTCCGCAGGGGCTGTGTTCAGAGCAGGAGGGCTGAGAGATGAGGTCGACCATTCAGTCGCTCGCCGTGGCGGCCCTGATGGCCAGTACCGTGAGCCTGGCGGCCTGCGGTCCGCCGGCCCAGCCGGCGGCCCCGGCCAAGCCGGCCGAGCCGGCCAAGCCCGCCGCGGCTCCGGCACCGGTGGCGGCACCAGCGCAGCCGGCCGCGCCGGCGAAGCCGGTCGAGCAAGCCAAACCGGCCCAGCCGGCCAAGCCGGCGGCCCAGCCGCCGAAGCCGGAGGCCAAGCCCGCCCAGCCGGCCAAGCCGGCCGCCAGCGGCGAGCCGCGCAAGCTCCTCGCCGGCGCCACCAGCGCCACGTCGAGCCACTACGCCTACTACGCCGCCATGGCCAAGGTCATCAACAGCAAAGTCCCCAGTGTCAACGTCACCGTCGTCGAGACCGGGGGCGGCGCCGAGAACACCAATCGCATGGGTAAGGGCGAGCTGGACTTCGGTATCGCGACCAGCGACTTCGTGTCGTTCGCCTATCAGGGACTGGGTCCATTCAAGGACAAGCCCATCAAAGAGATGCGCTGGCTCTGGTTCTACAACCCCAATCAGCACGTGCTCATCGTCCGCGAGGACAGCGGCGTCAAGAAGCTCGAGGATCTCACCGGCAAAGAGTTCAACCCCTGCGCCCGCGGCGCGCCCTGCGAGCAGATGAGCAAGAGCGCGCTCGAAGCGCTCGACATCAAGCCGAAGTGGTACACCGCCGGCCTGGCCGACGCGGTGCAGGCGATCAAGGACCGGCGCATCGTCGGCTACGGCAAGCCTATGGCCGGCAAGGACGTAGCCGATGCCACCATGCTCGACCTGATGACCACGGCGAAGATTCGCGTCCTACCATTCACCGAGGCACAGGCGAAGAAGGTGCAGGACGCCCACCCGTACTACTCCTTCACCCTCGTCGCACCCAACGTCTTCAAGGACCAGGAGTGGAACAAAGAGCCCATTCGGACGATGGCCATCGTCGTAGGCACCGCGACGACCACGCGCTTGCCGGCGGACATCGCCTATGGCATTGTCAAGGCCGTCGTCGAGGACAACGGCGCGGGTGGGGGTGGCGTGCAGGCCGGAGCGTTCCCCGGCGTGAAGGGCATCGACTTCGCCAAGCTGACCGTCGAGGAGGACTTGCTGAGCGCGCCGCCGGTGCACGCCGGCGCATACAAGTACTACAAGGAGATTGGCAAGAAGGTCCCCGACAAGCTCGTCCCGCCCGAGGCGACACGCTAGGCGCGGCGGCGAAGACGCCGTGTGTCACGCCACTTGCGGGTGAGCAGTCGCCCGTCGGCTGACCTCCCCCTCCTTTCCGCAAGCGGAGAGGAGGGGGAGCCGAGGGGCTTCGCCTGTCGGCACATCCCCTGCGACGGGGCGCCGCCATCGCGGATGAAAGAGGGGAATCCAAAAGGGGCTTCGCCCCCTTTGGGAGTCTCGCTTGGGGTGGGGCGGGGCAAAGACGGCCGCTGGCCACGCGCTTAGGGTAAGCGCGTGCAGAAGCGCGCGGCAGCGACGCCTGCCGCGGCCGCCGCGCGCTGCGACGAGGAGACTCCATGCCCAAGCCATGGCTCGACCTGAGCCATCCTTTCTACGTCGGCATGCCCAATCCGAAGTACTTTCCGCCACCGCAGATCCGGCGCATCCTCGAGCTCGGCAAGGACCCCATGAACGTGACCGAGTACACGTTCGCCGCGCACATCGGCACGCACGTGGACGCGCCGCGGCACTTCATCCCCGACGGCAAGACGATCGACGAGCTGGCCATCGACCGCTGGATCGGCGAGGGCCTGCTGCTCGACCTGCCGCGCGGCCGCTACGAGGTCGTCAGCGCGGCCGACCTCCGGTCCGCCGGCGGCGACGTGCGCCCCGGCGACTTCCTGCTCCTGCGCACCGGCTGGGGCCGGCACTACGGCGCGCCCCTCTACCACGAGCATCCCTATCTGACGGCCGACGCCGCGGCGTGGCTGCTCGACCGCGGTGTGCGCGCGCTGGCGCTGGACGCGGTGACGCCCGACGAGCCCATCGCCGTGCGGCCGCCCGACTTCGATTGGCCGGTCCACAAGCTGCTGCTGGGGCACGAGGTCCTGATCATGGAGAACCTGCGGCTGGAGGACGCGCCGGCCGGCCGGCTGCTCGTCGTCGCCTGCCCGGTCAACATCCGCGGCTCAGACGGTGCGCCAGCGCGTATCATCGCCCAGCGGTAGCGGCATCTAGCCACGGTATGCGCGGCCACGCGGTCGGATCGCCTCGCCCTCGCGCACTGCCGCCTCGTCCTCAGGCGTCAGCGGCTCGTCGTCTTCCGGCGCCCCTGAGC
>JACQUS010000351.1 GCA_016210125.1 Chloroflexota bacterium
CGGCCGAAGCGCACCTCCAGCTCGAAGCCCATGAGGAAGGCGCGCAGCACGTCGCGGCCCGACGCGCCGCGCCACTCGGCCACCGGCAGGATGGCCGCGGTGATCGGCGAGCTGGGGTGGCCCACGAGCGCGGTGCCGTTGTCCTCCCAGAGGTGCGCGTGGGCGAGCACGCCGTCGGCCAGCGCGGCGTGCTCGACCGAGGTGCGGAAGCCGCCAGCGATGACCCCGGCCTCCTGGCTGCCGCCGCGCTCCCTGGCGTAGGCCGTGATAATGCGCGCCGAGTCGAGGATCGGCGCCGCCAGCGAGACGGCCACGGTGTCGAGGATGCGCTCCTTGGCCACCTGGATGGCCCGCGGCGGGGCCGACTCCAGCCGGAAGCTCGCGACCAGGCTGGCGACGTGCTCGGTAGGACCCATATCTGTCTCCTTCCAATAACCTGTGGCATTCGCAGCCGACCGCCCGCGGCCGGTGCCGCGCGGCCGTGTTACGCGGAAAGCGCGCGTCGAGTGGAGGGTACTGGCAGATGGCCGCCGCGTCAACGCGATTGATGTCCAGTGATCCCGGCACTACACTGACGTTGCAGCGGGCCAAGAGCAGCGGACTCGGAGGTCGTGATGATGCGTGTCGAGGTGAAACCGGAGTTGCTGCGCTGGGCACGCGAGCGTGCCGGGTTCAGCCTCGGGGCGCTCGCCGACAGGTTTCCGCAGCTTCCGGCATGGGAGGGTCGCGAGACGCGTCCGACACTTACGCAGATCGAGCGCTTCGCCAAAGTCACGCGCACACCCGTCGGCTACCTCTTCCTGCAGGAGCCGCCCATCGAGAGCGTTCCGATCCCGGACTTCCGCACCGTCCGCAACCAGCACATCAGCCGCCCCAGCCCGGACCTGCTCGATACGCTCTACCTCTGCCAGCAGCGCCAGGAGTGGTACCGCGACTTCGCGCGATCCGTTGGTGAGGAGCGGCTGCCGTTCGTTGGCTCCGCGGATCTGACGAGCGACATTGAAGCGACGGCGGCGCGTATCCGAAGTGCGCTTGGACTCGATATCGAGGAGCGCCGCGAGATGCCAACCCGGACCGAGGCGCTGCGCCGCTTCATTGGGCGGGCAGATCGGCTGGGCGTGCTTGTGATGGTGAGCGGAGTCGTGGGCAGCAACAACCGGCGCAAGCTGGATCCCGAGGAGTTCCGGGGCTTCGCTCTGTCCGACGACCTCGCGCCGCTCGTGTTCATCAACGGAGCGGACAGCAGGGCCGCCCAGATGTTCACGCTGGCGCACGAGCTGGCCCACGTCTGGCTCGGCCAATCTGCGCTGTCCGACGCGGGACCCGTCTCCGCGCCGTCGCACGGAGTAGAGCTTTGGAGCAACCGCGTTGCCGCCGAGTTCCTAGTCCCGCTCGCCGTCCTGAGAGACGAGTATCAGAAGAGCTCGGAATTGCGGTTCGAGGTCGACCGCCTGGCACGACGCTTCAAGGTCAGCACGCTGGTGATCCTGCGCCGGATCCACGACGCCGGCGGTCTCACACAGGAGCAGCTCTGGCTCGCGTATCAGGAGGAGCTGGAACGGCTGCAGGCGATCCTCAGGGGAAGCGGCGGTGATTTTTATCTGACCCAGACAGCGCGAGTAGGCAAGCGCTTCGCGCGCGCGCTCGTCGTCAGCACGCTCGAGGGCCAGACGTTGCATCGCGACGCCTTCCGACTGCTCGGAATCGCGAAGCTCGAGACCTTTCGGGGGCTCGAGCGCAGCCTCGGAGTAACGTGATGGCGTACCTGCTGGACGCCAACGTGTTCATCCAGGCGAAGAACCTCCACTACGGCCTCGACTTTTGTCCCGCATTCTGGGATTGGCTGATCGCGAGCAATAGAGCGCAGCGGGTCTTCAGCATCGAGAAGGTCGGCGACGAGATCAACGCGGGTAATGACGAGCTCGCTGCCTGGGCCGCGCAGCGCGGCCCAGGCTTCTTCCTCAGGCCGAATCCAGCCATGCTGCCCGCCCTCAGCTCCGTGAGCGCCTGGGCGACCCGCCAGGGCTACGAGCCTGCCGCCGTGCACACGTTCCTCCAGATTGCCGACTATTACCTGGTCGCCCACGCCCTCGCTCAGGGGCACGCGGTCGTTACCCACGAGATCGTGTCGAGCTCGACGAAGAAGATCAAGATTCCAAACGCGTGCCTCGGCCTTAGCATCAAGTGCGTGACGCCGTACGAGATGCTTCGGCATGAGCGTGCGCGCTTTGTTTTAGGGCCGCAACAATGACGCAGACGCACGAACTCGCCTTCGAGACCGTCATCGAGGCCCATCTGCTGGCTCATAGGTACGCGGCCGTGAACCGGGACGGCTTCGTCCGCGAGCGTGCGAACTTTCCCGACACCGTCCTGGCGTTCACCCACAACACCGGGCCGAAGGAACGCGGCATGCGGGAGGCGCTGCACGCTCACATGAGCGGCGAGCAGACCCTTGAAGACCAATGCAAGTGGATCGACGTCAGCGACGCGTTGGCGACGTGGCGCCGCGGCTTGAAGCGCCACGCGCGGACGTTGCAAGTGGCCTTCCTCGTGGCGGCGCGCGGGTTGACCTCGAGCGGGAGGCGCGCTACGCCGTGAACCGCTTGGCGCTGACCCGGCACAAGCGCCCGACCGCCCAAATGTACCGCGCCGTCGCCGGTTGTGCCTCCCATGCCCGAGCAGCGTAGACCGCGCGGCGAAAGGAGCCAGATCGCTGCGGCGACGAAGCTCGCGCCGCGCGCGCCCGCCGCCTCAGCCGAAGCGCATGCGCACGGTGACGAGCTGGCCGGTCATGAAGTGCCCGCCCGGGCCGGCGAGAAAGCAGACCAGCTCGGCGATCTCCTCCGGCCGGCTCAGGCGGCCCAGCGGGTCCTGCGCGGCGCGGCGCTGCCATTCGTCGTCGCTCAGCGTGGCGCGGGACATGGGCGTGTCGGTCGTCCCGGGGTTGATGGCATTGACTGTCACGCCGTGCGCGGCGAGCTCCAGCGCCAGCGACTTCATCAAGGCGATGACGCCGCCCTTCGACGCCGCGTAGTGGGCCCCGCGCGCGTGGCCGTAGAGGCCGCGGTCGGAGGCCAGGAAGATCATCGTGCCCGCGCGGCGCTCGGCCATCACCCGGCCCACCGCGCGCGCGACGTAGAACGTGCCGTCGAGGTTGACGGCCATCACCTGGCGCCACTCGTGGTCGGACATGTCGAGAACGGCCTGCCGCGGGGCGATGCCGGCGCAGTGGACGAGCAAGTCTGGCGAGCCGAGAGCGGCGCCGGCCTGCGCGACCATGGCGTCGACGGCTGCCGAGTCGGCCACGTCGACCGTGAGCGCCAGCGCCGTGCCGCCGGCTGCGGCCATCTGCTGCCGGACGGCCTCGGCGGCGGCCAGGTCGCGGTCGACCGCGGCGACGCGCAGGCCCTGGCGCGCCAGCGCCAGGGCCGATGCGCGACCGATGCCGCTCCCCGCGCCGGTGACCAGGGCCACCTGGCGGTCGAGCGCCATCAGGACGAGCTCGACGGGCCGAGGACGTTGCCGCCGAGCAGCCGATAGCCGATCAGGATGACCGCGGCGTTGATGACCAGCAGCAAGACCGAGAGCGCGGCCACTGACTCCCAGCTCGGCAGGAGATAGGCATCCATGATCGCCGTCGGAATCACCGTCGTCTTGGACGTATAGAGCAGGATCGAGGCGCTCAGCTCCTTGACCGACGGCGTGAAGACCAGGATCCACCCGGCCAGCAGGCCGTTCTTGATCAGCGGCCCGGTGATGTCGCGCAGCACACGCAGCCGCGACGCGCCGAGGATGTTCGCGGCGCTCTCCAGCTCGACGTGCACGCTGGAGAGTGCGGCGTTGGAGCTCATGAACGGGAAGGGCAGGTGCTTGGTAAGGTAGGCCAGGATGAGGATGCCAAGCGTGCCGTAGAGCAGCAGCGGGCCGGTGCTATAGGCGACGAACAGGCCGACGGCGAAGACCATCGCCGGGATGACCAGCGGCAGCATCGCCAGGAACGCGAGAAATGCGCCGAAGCGCACGATCTTGCGCTCGGTGAGGTAGGCAATGACCAAGGCGATCACCGCGGCGACCGTGGCCGCCACGGCGGAAGCGATGACGCTGTTGCGGATCGACAGCGTGCCGGCCTCGTAGCTGAAGAGCACGTACCAGTAGTTGTGCAGCGTCAGATTCTCCAGCGAGAAGCCGCGGAACGACTGCCGCAGCAGCGACGCGCCCAGCAGCGCCACGTTCGGCAGGATGAAGGTGACGAGGATGACCAGCCAGGCGAACGCCAGCGCAGGACCCTTCCACGGCCCGAGGTCGACCGGGCGCCGCCGGCCGCCCTTGCCCTGGAACGTCACGTAGCTCCGCCGCGCGAGTAGCCGCCGCTGCAACCACAGGAGCACGGCCGTGATGAGCAGCAGCGGGAGCGAGAGGGCCGCGGCGAGGCCGATGCGCGGCGGGTACTCGAACAGCGTCCAGAGCTGCGTCGTGATGACGTAGATGCGCGCCGGCACGCCGATCACCGCTGGTACGCCGTAGAGGATCATCGCCTCGAGGAACATGAGGATAAAGCCGGCGATGAGCGCCGGCCAGGCGAGCGGCAGGGTGATCGTGGCCAGCACCCGCAGCGGGCTGGCGC
>JACQUS010000355.1 GCA_016210125.1 Chloroflexota bacterium
ACGTCACGCTGCTGCTGCGCGTCGCCGCGGACCTCGCAGCCTGGGCACCCGGGCGACAGTGGGGCGGGCTTCTTAATGTCGTTGTCCTGCTGCTCTTCGCCGCCAGCACGGCGCTCGCGGCGCGGCAGGCCGCGCGCGCGAAGCGGCCGGCGAACTGAGCTCGGCGGGTAGGTGTTCGAGCAGGCTACCAGTGTGGTATCCTCGTGCCGTAAGTCACACGGCAGGGCACCATCGTGACGCAGACGGAGAAGAGCCTCAGCGCCGTGCTCGTGTCTCTGGGCCACTTCACGCATCTAACCGCGGAGGAGCTGGCGTTCCTCAGCGCCCATACGCGGCGCGAGCGCTACGAGGGGGGCGGGGTCCTCTTCCTCCAGGACGAGCCGTGCCACGGGATGTATGTCGTCGAGTCGGGCCTGGTGCGCATCTTTCGCGTCTCGCCGGAGGGCCGGGAGCAGGTGCTACGGCTGATGCGCCCCGGCGACGCCTTCAACGAGGTGCCGATCTTCGACCGCGGGCCGAACCCGGCATCGGCGCAGGCCTGCGTCCCGACCACGGTGCTGGCCGTCGAGGTCGACGCCGTACGCTGTCTCTTGCGTAGCAACCCGACGGTGGGCGAGGAGGCCCTGGCGTACTTCGCCACGCGCCTGCGCCACCTGGTCATCCTGGTCGAGGACCTGTCCTTCCGCCACGTCGCCTCGCGGGTCGCGCGGGTGCTGCTCCAGATCGAGCGGCCGGCGGCGGGCGTCGGCGCGGGGCTGGACCCGGGGATCATCCTGACACAGCAGGAGCTTGCGGCGCTGGCCGGCACGGCGCGCGAGGTCGTCGCGCGCACGCTGAAGGAGTTCGTGCGCGTGGGGATCGTGCGCCTCGATCGCGGGCGTATCCACGTGATGGATCGCGACGAGCTGGAGCGCTATGCGTCCTAGGCCGGCGGTCCTGGACGGCGTGAACTCGCGAAACGATGGATGTGGCGTTGGCGTCCGATTAGGGACTGCTCGCAGACCCACTGCGGCCGCAAAGAAACGACTCGTGTCCAGCGGCGCTCAGCAGCGTAGGCCGGCGGCCTAGACGGCGAGCTCTCCCAAGCCCAGCCGCCGCACGCACTCGGGCGTCACGTAGCCCGTCGCCACGTCCCAGCCCATCTGCCGGTAGTACTCGTCCACCAGCGCCGGCACCCACGGCTCGATCGTCTTCCCTTGCGCCGGCCCGACCGGCGCCGGCTCGGTGTAGCGCTTGCCGTAGTCGAGCTCGTCACGCTTGGTGAAGCCGCGCTGCTGATAGATGAGCCGCAGCCCATTCACGATGCGCTCCCCGACCGCAAGCGCCTCAGCCGTCGTGAAATCGTCCCAGCCGACCGCGTGCTTGACGGCCTCCGCCGTCAGCGCCAGCCCCTTGGGCACACCGTTGACGGCGAACCAGCAGGTGCCAAGGCTATCCCACCACATCTTGAAGAACTGCGACGTGCGCACGCTGGCTACCTTGGGGAGCGCTTCCGCCAGCGTGTCCACCACGCCCGGCGTCGGTACCAAGTACCCGGCTTCCGCCAGCGGTCGGTGGTCGGAGCCCAGGCCAAAATGCGCCGGGCCCGAGCCGGCGACGATGTAGCTGAACAGCACGCTCTGCACGACCCGCCAGTCGTGCATATTGATCCCGGCGCCCTTCACGTCGACGCCGATATTCCGGAGCTGCTCCGCCATCCCGTGTGGCGCGCCCAGAAGCTGCGCAGCGCCCTTCAGCCCGGCAGCGATCTTGGCCCCGATCCCCTCGCGCTTGACCACCTTCTGCACCAAGGCCAGCGCGGCCTCCCAGTTGCCCCAGGAGAGGTCGAGGCCGTCGGTATCTTCCTTCGTCAGCCAGCCGCGGTTGTACGCCTCGTAGACCATGCCCATGATCGCGCCAAAGGCCCCGCTCTCCAGCCCCATATCGTCGTAGTGCTCGGTCAGCAGCATGGCGTACGCCGGGTCGTCCACGCCGATGATCCCGGCCGCCCCTTCGGTGTTCTCACCGCCACCGCAGAAGCTCACCTTGTAGCCAGCCAGCGGCCCATCGGTCATCTCTACGTCGTAGGCGCAGGCGATCTTGCAGTTGTACGACGGCTGCGCCGCCACCCGCCAGCGCTGGCACGCCTCCACCCAGCGCCGAGCATACTCCCGCCCACCCTCGGGGTCGGTCAGATTCTTGAACGCCACGCGATAGCGATCGCCGAGGAACGCGGCGTAGTTGCGCGTGACGCCACCGTCGTGCAGGTCGTAGTACAGCGAGAAGGAGACCGTTTCTAAGGACAGAAGACTCTTTTCCCACTCGGCGACGGTGTCCATGAAGGCGTCCGGATTGGCCAGCGCCACGCGACCCGTCCCGCGCACCGCGACGGCCTTTAGGTTCTTGCTGCCCATCACCGCGCCCGGGCTGCCCTTGCCCGCGCCGTGATTGCGGTCCACCTTCACCATCGCCCCCGGCAACTGCGCTTCGCCCCCCGGCCCGATGCACGCCACGCTGATGTTGTCCGGATCGCCAAGCTCGCGCTTGATCAGCCGCTCGGTGTCGCGCGTCCCCAAGCCCCAGTACGGCGTCGCGTCGCGCAGCTCGACGTGGCCATCGTCGATCCAGAGGTAGACCGGCTTCTCGGCCCGGCCATAGATGATGAGACCCTCGTAGCCGGCGTGCTTGAGCCGGGCAGCCCAGAAGCCGTGGCCGTGGCCGATGCCTGCCGCGTAGGGGATGCTGCAGTGCCAGCAGATGGTCACCCAGTTGGCCGAGCTGGGCGCCGCGGTGCCAGCGAGCGGGCCGGTCATGAGCATGAGCGGGGCGCGCGGCTCGGTGGGCCGGGCGTCCATCGGCGCTTCGCGTAGAAGGTAGTAGACGCCGAGGCCGGTGCCGCCAATGAACCTGCGCAGGACGTCCTCGCTGGGCAGGGGCTCTTTGGTGATGGTGCCTTGGCTGAGATCGGCGCGCAGGATGTGGCGCTCGTAGCCCCCTCTGATCGCCATGACGCCCCTCTGTGAAACGCAATACCGATCGCTGGATCCGCGACCGTGTGTGCGGCGTAACCCGTCCCTCCGCTTCTGCGCGGATACCCCATGCCCCATCAGAGGCGGCATTCGCCCCTCTGAACTAGGCTGAAAATAGCCTACCGGGCGGCCCCGCCCCCCAAGAACGAGTGCCAAAGGGAGCGAAGCCCCCTTTG
>JACQUS010000356.1 GCA_016210125.1 Chloroflexota bacterium
AAGGCAGCAAGCGTGCGTGGTCGCTTCAGTCACATTACGATCATCCCGGCTGGTACATCGTATGGCGCTACTTGGTTGATCCGACGATGACGCTCGAGCCGGGAAAGCCTGTGATAACGAGTCGTGTCGACGTCGCGTTCCTCTAGAAGGGTGACTGGACGTATGAGGGTAGCACGGCCGGCGAGGCCGGTGGAGGGCGAACACACACATTCGGCGTGCGCAACCCGGTGGCCAAGCTCCGCGGCAAGGCGGTCTATCGGCGCAGGGACGTGAAGATATCCCACGGCAAGGCTGTGCCGGCCAATGGCGATTAGTCCGCAAGCGCGTCTGGCGAGAGTCTGGCGCCAAGGATCATCTGCCCGTCCACACGGGCGCGCGCTTCTCCAGGAACGCGGCGATGCCCTCGCGCGAGTCGGTGCTGGTGCGCGAGATGACGCGCAGGTCGCGCCCGCGCTCGACGGCCGCCTCATACGGCAGGTCCTGCAGGGCGTAGAACGCCTCCTTAGCGAAGGCGATGGCCATCGGGCTCTTGCGCGCGAAGTCGGCCACGAGCTCCTCGACCGCCGCCTCGAGCTGCTCGTGCGGCGCGACCTGATTGACCAGCCCTAGCCGCTCGGCCTCGTGGGCGTCGATGCGCCGCGCGCGCAGCGCCAGCTCCAGCGCCTTCTTGCGTGGCACCGAGCGCTGGAGCGTGACCATGGCCACGCCGAGGCCGATGCCGCGCTCGACCTCGGTGTAGGCGAACTGCGCGCGCTCGGAGGCGATGGCCAGGTCGCAGAGGGCAGTCAGCGCGCAGCCGCCGGCTAGGCAGAGGCCGTTCACCATGGCGATGACCGGCTTGGTGAGCCGCGGCACGAGGCGGTGCAGCTCGACGAAGTTCGTGTACTCGGCGCGGTCCTGGAGCGGCGTGCGGTCGAGAAACCCGCGCAGGTCGGCCCCGGCGGAGAAGACCTCGCCCGCGCCAGTGATGACCATGGCCCGCACCGCCGGCTCGCGCTCCAGGTCGCGCAGCGCGTCGGCGATCTCGGCCACGGCGGCCATACTCAGCGGATTGCGCTTGGCCGGCCGGTTGAGAGTGATACGCCCCTGCGGCGGGCGCACCTCCACGCGGATCCACGCGTAGTCTGTGTCGCTGCGCGATGTGTCGCTCATGGTTTGCACTCCTGTGAAAATACCCCTCTGGGCGGCTGCCCCGCCCCACCCCAAAGAGGTTCCCAGAGGTCGCCTTCGGCGACCTCTGGACTCCCCGCCCGCTCTCTTCCCCTCTCCGAGTCGGAGAGGGGGCCGGGGGGTGGGGTCCATCCCCCGCTGCGCGGCCGCTTTTCATTCATCGCTGGCGTCCCACAGGGACATGACCAACTCCCTTGAAAACGCCTACGCCCGCCTACTCGGGCCCATGAATCCTGATGGCGCACACAGCATGGCACATTGCCGCTGGCCGCGGGCGGTCTCATTGACGGCGAGTGCGCCTGGCTGCTACGCTGCGGCGGGCAAACGGGACACGGGGGGCCGGCATGGCACTGCGCATCCGCTACTTGGCGATGTCAGGGTTCGAGCTAGTGACCTCGCACGGGACGAAGATCGTCGTCGACGCCATCCTCTCCGCCGGCGGCAGCCACGGCGTGCCGTCGAGTCCGGTGGCGATCCACGAGCTGGACGACGCGCGGCTCGTCCTCGTCTCGCACGGCGCGTGGGACCATCGCGCCGATGCCGTCGAGATCGCGCGGCGCAGCGGGGCCACGATGGTCTGCGACTCTGGCGTACGGCAGGAGGCGCTGCACCAAGGCCTGCCGGACGAGCGCGTGCTGCACGTCGTCTCCGGCTGCGAGGTTCGTGTGGACGACGTGCTGGTGCGCGCGGTCGAGGCACACCATCACTCCTTCTTCGAGTCGGGCGGCCAGTGGTACTCGGCGCAGCCGCTGGGCTACGTCGTCAAGACGCGCGACGACGGCGTGGTCTACCATCCGGGCGATACGTCCCTGTTCTCCGACATCAAGCTCATCGGCGAGCTGCACCGGCCCGACCTCGCCTTCCTTGGCGTCGGCGGCGTCGAGCACCAGGGCCGCGCCATCGTGGAGATGCATCCGGACGAGGCGGCCATCGCCGCTGGCTGGCTCGGCGTCAAGGTCGCCATTCCAATGCACTACCTTCCCGGGCGCGGCGACGAGGAGCGCTTCGCCCGCGAGTGCGCCGCGCGGCACCCGCAGATCACTGTGAAGATCATGCAGCTCGGCGAGGTGTTCGTCTTCGAGCGCGGCGCCGCCGCCTGACACTGCCGATGGCCGTCCGACCGCGGTCTGCGCAGTGGCACGAGCGTGCCGTACGCTGGGGCCATCCGAGCTACGTGTGGGGCGCCGGGCAGGAGCGCCGACTGGCGATGATCCGCAGCGCGGTGGCGCTCGACGGCCGGCGCATCCTGGACGTCGGCTGCGGCATC
>JACQUS010000357.1 GCA_016210125.1 Chloroflexota bacterium
CGCGCTCTGCGGCGATCTGGTGGTCGCCAGCGAGAACGCGACCTTCGCCATGGCCGGGGTGAAGGTCGGCACGTTCCACGGCTGCGGGGCCACCATCCGCCTGGCGCGCATGGTCGGCGAGATGAAAGCCAAGGAGCTGATGTACCTGGGCAATCCGATCGGCGCCCACGAGGCGGCGGCCCTGGGCCTGGTCTCCCGCGTCGTCCCGCTGGGGCAGGCACTGGCCGCGGCGCACGAGCTGGCGGCCGAGATCGCCGGCCGGCCCTACGGCATCGTCCGCGCCATCAAGCAGGCCATCGAGCGCAGCTACGCAGCGCCGTTCGAGGAGGCGCTGGCCGACGAGACCGAGCTGCTCTGCCGCGGCTTCCGCGCGCCCGACGCGCGCGAGGGCTACGAGGCGTTCTTCGCTAAGCGTGCGCCGCGCTTTAGCCACACCACGTTTAGCTGAGCGGTCCGCTACGCCTACGCCGGCTGCGCGGCGATATCGACGGTGACCTTGGTCGCCACGGCGACCGCACGGTAGAGCGGTCAACGGCTCTGGTAGGTGGCCACCAGCTCGTGGGCTTGCTCGGGTGTGGGGCCGATGAGCTCGAAGCGCAGGTTGACGCTCTGGAAGTTGGCCATGTCGGCGACGCGCCGCACGCCCTCGATGGTCACCTCGGCCTTGTGCAGCGGGACGCCCGACTGTCGCGCGGTGCTATCGACGATGAGCACAGCGCAGCCGGAGATGCCGGCCAGAAAGGCCTCCGCGGGCGTCGGGGCCTCCGGCGCGGTAGGGTCGTCGAGGACGAAATGGTTCGTCCGCGCGCTGTTTAGACATCGCCCGGGTACGCCGATGGCAGACGACCGAACCCGATTGACCTTGACCTCGTCGCTCACCCCTGCACCTCCTAGGTCGAACATAGCCCTGGCGGGCTGCCCCACCCCGCCCCGAGAGAAACTCCCAGACGGGGCTTTGCCCCCTCTGGACTCCCCCTTCCCGCGCCGGGAAGGGGGCCGGGGGGTTAGGTCCTCTCCGCGCCCCTCTTCATCCCCGATGGTCGCGGCCCGCCGTGGGGCAAACTCACATGAAAATGTCCGCGGGCGGAGCCAGCCCCAGCCTAAGCACGCTCCCCAGAGATCGCCCGAGACGACCTCGGGACGCTCCTTTCTCGGCGCGGGATGCGGGCCGGGAGCTAGGTCGCCCCTGCTCCGCTGCGCCGCCCGCCAAGAAGATGCCGACCGTTCGAGAAGAGCGCCACACAGCCCGCGCCGCAGCAAGCAGCGTCAGGCGCTCTCGGCCTGGAGCTGGGGCCACACACGCCGGATCGTGCTTGGCAGCCGCGCGGCCTGCTGCCAATGCGCGTAGAACGTTCCACTGAGCTGCTCGACCGCCTGGTCCACGCTCAGGCCGTCGGCGATGGCGGAGCGCAGCGCGTGTCGCAGCGCGCGGTAGTACTCGAGCATCACGACCAGGGCGCTCTTCGTGGTCACCGGCCCGTGGCCCGGCACGACGATGTCGACGTCCCAGGCGGTGACGCGCTCCATGGCGCGGATGAGGCCGGAGAGGTCGCAGTTCACCATCCATGGATGCAGGTCGATGAAGACGAGATCCCCCGTGAACAGCACGCGCTCTGCCGACAGGTACACGACGATGTCCCCCTCGGTGTGCGCCGGCCCCACGTGAATCAAGCGGATCTCGCGCCCGTCGAGGTGCACGCTGAGCGCGTGGTCAAAGGTGATGGACGGGGGCACCACCCGTTTGACCTGCAGGATCTCGCCTGCGTAGCCCGTGCGCACGTGGTGGTACTCGTCGACGAAGATCTGGGGGTAGTCGTTGCCATACGTGCGCAACTGGCGTCGGACGCTCGAGTGGGCGACGACGTGCGCCGGTGGGCTGAAGAGCTCGTTGCCGAAAATGTGGTCGCCGTGGAAGTGGGTGTTCACTAATAGCCGTGCGTCGCTGCGTGTGAAGCGACGAATGTCGTCGCGCAGGGCCTGTGCCATCACGGGCGTCATCCGCGAGTCGATGACCAGAACCTCGTCAGACGCGACGACAAAGCCGGCGTTGGACCGGTACTCCTCGGGCGCGATGTACGCGAAGACACCGTCCGCGAGCTCGATGCTGCCCGAGCCCGTCGGTGGCCCTCCCGCCACGCCGCTGGCCATGCTCTGTCCCCTCCCGCGGCCGTGATCCGGTGCGCGCCGACGCTCGCAGACTACCGCTTGGACGGTCAGAAGTCAATGCGCCTGGCGGGAGCCGCCGCGCAGCAGCGCCAGCCGGCGCGGTAAGCTCGCCGATCGTCCTTCATCGAGCCGCCATCGAGCCGCCATCGAGCCGCGGCTGCGTGGGTCGCCGCCCGTTGACGACAGGCAAAAGAGGGATTATTCTCTCGTCAGCATGGCCACCGCTATGGAAAGGAGTGCGCCGTGGCGGACGTGCACGAGCTGGACAAGGCATTCCACTTCATCATGACCCGCATGGTCGAGGGCGGCCGCGCGCCGCACTTCACCGAGCTGGCGCCCGCGCTGGGCTGCTCGGTCGAGCAGGCGCGCGAGGCGGTGCATGCCATGTTCAGGACGGGCTATCCGGGCTGGGTGCACCCGGGCACCGACTACATCGTCTCTTTTCCCCCGCTGAGCAATCTCCCCACGCAGTACCGCATCACCGTCGACGCGCAGCAGCGGTGGTTCGCCCAATGAGGCTTCGACGCGCTGGCCGTGTGCTGGCTATTTGCAGGGAAGACGGTGCGCATCGACGCGCCGTGCCTTGACTGCGGCGCGCTGATGACTATCGAGATGCGTGACGGGCAGTTCCTCGCGGTCGATCCGCCGAGCATCATCGGGCACTGCAATAGCTCGTGGCAGCTCCAGACCGACCCTGCGCTGACGCCGTTCAGATGAGCGGGCATGAATCTCTTCCGGTCGGAAGAGCACATCCGGCGCTGGGCGCTGTTCGATCCCGCCTCCGAGGAAGGGATCATCTCCCTGAGCGATGCCTTGGTGCTCTACTCCACCGAGAGCCGCCGCCACATGCTCGACGGCGACTACCTCTCTCGCTGGGGCGCCCGGCGCTGGCCGGAGCGGCGTGAGGCGCTGGCGCGCATCGGCAAGGCGGTGCCGTACTGGCTCCCGGTGAAGTAATAGCAATAGTAATACCAATTCTGGCGCGATGTGCCCTGTCCCCACCCCTCCCGGACTGGAACGCAGAGGGGCGACGCCCCTCTGCGTTCCCCGCGGCAGAGCCGCTTTTCATGCACTGCTGGCCTCGCGCAGCGACATGGCCAGCTCCCTTCCAACCCCGCGGGGTTTTGCCTAGGGGCATCGATCGATAAGGGCTACGCAAGCGCCGCCCGGCCCGTTGGCGCTCGCCTGCTCACGGTTCCTGACGCGGCTGTTGGCGTAGGCTGCCACCGTGTCTTTTCCCCAACGGAGTCCTGCTCGGTCCCGGCCGCGCACGCGCTACGCACTGGTCAGGACCACGTGAATCTCTTCGCCCACGATACAGACCGGGTAGGTGCGGACGGGCGCGGGCGGTGGCCCGCTCATGACCTCCCCGCTGGTGATGTCGAACTCGCCGAGATGACAGGGGCAGATGATCGTCATGCCGTCGAGCTCGCCTTCGGACAGCGAGCACCCCTGATGGGTGCACGTATCGTCGAAGGCGTACCACGAGCCCTCGACGTTGGCCACGGCGATCGCTAGCCCGTTCGCGTCCAACGCGCGGACGGTGCCGGGCGGCACGTCGGTCGCCCGGCACCGCACCTCAGGCTGCTGCACGTCAGCCGCTCGGCTTGATGTTGTGGTTGACGTGGAAGAAGTTGTCGGCGTCGTACTTCCGCTTGAGCGCGGCGAGTCGCTCGTAGTTGGCGCCGTAGGCGCTGCGCACGCGGTCCTGACCCTCGTCGTCGAGCGCGTTCACGTAGACGCCGTTGGTGAACGGGCGAACGGCCCGCCAGTAGCCGTTGGCCCAGGCCAGCATGCGCTCGGTGTCGGC
>JACQUS010000359.1 GCA_016210125.1 Chloroflexota bacterium
CTGGGCACGTCCGCTGGCCGGTCCTCGAACAGCTCCGGGAAACGCCGCAGCAGCCGCCGGCGGCGCCGAAGCAGCTTGGCGTCCGCGGCGTCGAGCCGCGCGCGGTCGGCAGCGGCGAGCTCAGCGCCGGCGCGCAGCGCGTCCTCGATCAGCTCACGCCGGATGAAGAGCTCTACCAGCTCCGCTCTCTCATCCAAATAGGCTTCGAGGTCTTCGGCCATCTCAGCAAAACGCTCAATGCGAGAGGCCAAGTCGCTCGGCACGATCAGTCACCTCGATCACCGCTGCCTGCCGCGCGAGCCATCGCTCCAAGCTGTCCGCTGGGAACGTCGAGCGGATCTCGCCGCCGCGCGTCACCACGATTATAGCTCTGCCGGACGGGGGAAGCGACCGGATGAAATAGTACGTTACAGATCCGTTCGGCTCTAACTCGGTAAAGAGGCGGTCCCACGACTCAAGGATCGAACGACTCAGGGCGTCCAACGCTGACGGGGAAAACCCCTGACCCAACATCCTGACAAAGTCCTTACGATGCTTTCTGGCGTGCCTAATGAGGCTTCCTTGTCTCCAGCGCGCCGCCTGGCGCAGCCGCACCTCGGCGGCGAAGTCGTCGTCCGACAGCGCCGCGAGCTGCGCGAGCCGCGCCGCACGGCGGTCGCTCGCCGGGCCGCCGTGCGGCGGCAGCAGGCGCCCCGCCACACTTAGGCCACACCGGCGAGCACCGGCGCCGGCTGCGGCACACGCACGAGCGGCGCGGCAAGGCGATCAGGGTGGTGGCAGTAGTCGTAGCCGAACTGGCCCTTCACGCAGGCCGCCTCGCCGTTGGCAGGGTTGTCGGCGTTCGGGAAGGCGCTGACGACCCTCCCGGCGTAGGTATTCAGGTGCAGCGCGCAGCCGGTCGCGCAGTACGCGCAGACGGTCGGCGTGCTGCGGTCGACGGGATTCGGCGCGATGCTGTCGCGCTTCATGATCGCGCCGGTCGGGCAGACCTGGGCGCACTGCCCGCAGAACTCGCAGTTCGACTCGGCCAAGGTCACGCCGTCGCCGACGACGATCAGCGCCTGGTCAGCGCGGTACGACAGGCTGAACACGCTCCGCCCGCGCACCTCGTCGCACACGCGCACGCAGCGCGCGCAGAAGATGCAATAGTTCATATCGAGCTCGAGGAACGGGTTGGAGCGGTCGAGGTAGAGCGTGCGCCGCGGGCCGTAGAAGCGCTGGCGGCGCAGCTCCAGGAAGTCCACGACGCGCTGGAGCTCGCACTGGTTGTGCTTCGGGCAGAGGATGCAGCGGATGGTCACCACGTCGTCGCGGATGCACGGGCCGAACGAGGGGCAGCGCTGGTAGCGCGGGCAGTTGAGGCAGCGGTCCGGGTGGTCCGCCAGCATCACCTCCAGGACGTTGCGCTGCATCTCGCGCACATCCTCGCTGGCGCTGATGATAGCCATGCCGTCGCGCACGGGCATGGTGCAGGCCGTGTCCATGCCGCGTCGGCCCTCGATCTTGACCAGGCACATGCGGCACCCGGCGAAGGGCGTCAGCCCCGGCCAATCGCACAGGTGCGGGATGTACAGCCCAGCCTCGCGGGCCGCCTGAAGCACCGTCTGGCCGCGCCGCGTCTGCACTGGCTTGCCGTCGATGGTGATCGTGACCGTGGACGCGCGCTGCTCAGCCACAGCTCACCGCCCCACTGCCGCCAGCCCGGCGCGCGGGCCTGCCAGCGCCCGGCAGACCCCCGCCGGGCAGCGCTTCTCCAGGATGTGCGCCTCGAGCTCGGCGCGAAAGTGGCGCACTGCGCCGGCCGCCGGCAGCCCGGCCACCTGGCCGAGACCGCAGAGCGCCGTCTCCCAGTTCGTCTTGTCCAGCAGCTCGATCGCCTCGAGGTCCGTCAGCGTGCCGCGGCCGTCGGCGATGCGCGTCAAGATGTCGTACAGGCGCTCGTTAGAGACGCGGCACGTCGTGCAGCGCGAGCACGACTCCACCCAGTCGAACTCCAGGTAGTAGCGCATCAGGTCGACGATGCAGGTGCTGTCGTCGAGGACGACCATGCCGCCCGAGCCGAGCGTCAGCCCGGCCTTCTCGTAGTTCTCGTTGGTGATCGGCGTGTCAAGCAGGGGCTCGGGGATCGGCACGCTGGACACGCCGGCCGGCTGTAGGCACTTCAGCGGCCGGCCCGTGGACACGCCACCGCAGAGGTCATAAAGGAACGTGCGTGTGCTCATGCCCAGGGGCACCTCGACCCAGCCCGACCGCTTCACATGGCCCGACGGAGCCAGAATCTTCGAGCCCTTGCTCTTCGGGCCGCCGGTCTGGGCGAACCACGCGGC
>JACQUS010000032.1 GCA_016210125.1 Chloroflexota bacterium
CGGCAAGACGCTCACCCTCGAGGACTACGCCAAGCTGCTGAGCTTCGAGCAGTACGTGCTCGAGGTGGGCCAGATCGAGCGCCGCCAGCGCAACCTCGCTTCGATGAACAATCTCCGCGACGAGGTCGGCAAGAACCCGGAGCTCCAGGAAAGCCCGCAGTTCAGCCCGCAGAGCCTGGCGCGTATCGAGCAGCAGATGGAGGGCGCTCTGCTCCAGGAGCGCAGCGAGCTCGGCCCGCAGACGCTCACCAAGCTCGTCGCCGGCGAGCTGCTGCGCCGCGAGGTCGAGCGACGCGGTGTCACGCTGACGGCCGAGGACCTCATCGAAGCGCGGCTGCGGCTCTTCAACCTGCACGACCAGCCGCCGGAAGAGGCTCAGGCCGGCTCGGCCACCACGCCCACTGTGGAGGCCACGCAGCCGATGACACCCACGGCGAGCCCGACGCCGCAGCCGACGCCGACGCCCACGCGCGCCGAGCGTTCGGACCGCGCCCGCGCACAAGAGCAATCGCTGCTCGCGCTGCTGAAGACGATGTCGCCCGAGGAGTTCGAGCGTCTGGTCGTCATTCCGACGGCCTATCAGCTTACGCTCGACCGCGTCCTGCGCGACGCCGTGCCGGGGACCGCCGAGCAGGTCCACGCGCGCCATATCCTGCAGGACCGTGAGGACGAGGCGCGCCAGGTCCGCGAGCGCCTGGTGGCTGGAGAGGACTTTGCCGCCCTGGCCAAGGAGCTGAGCAAGGACACGACCACGGCGGACAAAGGCGGCGACCTCGACTGGCAGCCGCGCGAGGCGTTCGTCAAAGAGTTCGCGGACGCGGTGTTCAGCCATCCGCTCGACGAGATCAGCCAGCCGGTGAAATCGGCCTTCGGCTATCACGTCTTCCAGGTGCTCGGACGCGAGGTACGACCGCTCAGCGCGGACACGCGTAAGGGCTTGCAGAACATCGCTCTCGACCGCCTACTCCGCGAGCAGACCGACCCCGGCAGTGGCCTGGTGACGTACACGATCGCCGCGGATGCCCAGGTCTGGGCGCGCGGCTACCTCCAGCGTCGGCAGGGCAGCGGGCTGCTTAGCTTCCTGCGGGGCTAGCGCTACGCCGGCGGGTAGGGCGTGCGCGTGGGCGGCGCCAAGTGCGCGTAGGTCCCATCGACCTCGCGTCGGATGTCGGCGAGCGTGCGTCCCTCGCGATGCCGCTGCATCACGATCCACGTGATGTCGACGCACACGCCTCAACTCGCGCCGTGGGCGTTGTACGTAACGCGCCCATCCTTGGCGACGCTGTAAACATAGCAGTCGTAGTTGCTCTCGTGGCCCGTGCTGCCGCAGCCGCAATAACACGGAATGTAGCGGAGCGCCTCGCGGTTGCCGACCGCATAGCGGTAAGCGTCGATGACCCGCTGGGTGCGGGCGGTGGCGAAGCTGGGCATTTCGCCCGCCGAGGGCGTCTCCAGCAGATCGCCGCTGGGCGAGCGCAGTCGCCCGGCCGCGTCCGTCGAAGGGCCGGCGCTGCACGCCATGCCGGCCCACAGGCCGGTGAGCAGTGCGGGCGCCGCGCGCAGCACGGCCCGGCGGCTCCAGCGCAGTGGCTCGGATCGCGGATAGGCGTCAGGCGGCATACGTGCTGCTCCCGTTGGACTCGCGCGGATCAGCTCGCCTCGAGCTCTGCCTTCAGCTTATCGGCTCGTGGTAGCGGGAGCATCAGGAAATACTACCGATTTGGTTGAATCAGACCACGCCCTCGGCGCGCAGCCGCTGCATCGTGGCCGCGTCGTAGCCCAGATCACGCAGCACCTCGTCGGTGTGCTGGCCGAGCGTCGGGGCCGGCCGGCGGATGCTCGGCGGCGTACCGCGCATCTTAATAGGCGAGCCGATGCTGCGCATGCGCCCGATGACCGGGTGCTCGATCTCCTGCACCATCTCGCGCTCGCGTGTGTGGCGGTCTGCGAAGACGCGGTCCAGGGTGTTGATGGGCCCGCAGGGGATGCCGACGGCCAGCAGTGCCTCTAGCCACGCTTCGCTGCTGCGCTGGAGGAAATGCTGCTGGAGGAGCGGCGCCAGCGTGCCGATGTTGCGGTGCCGGAGCTGATTGGTGGTGAAGCGCGGATCGCGGGCGAGATCGTCAGCGCCAAGCACCTGGCAGAGGCGCAGCCAGAGGGCCTGCGGCCCGGCGCCGACGTTGATGTACACACCGTCCTTGCAGCGGAAGGCCTGGTAAGGCGCGGTGTTGCGGTGCGCCGATCCGAGCGGCCCGGGTACCTCGCCGGTAGCGAAGTACAGCGCGGCTTCCCAGACGCCCCAGGCGATGGGCGCCTCGAAGAGCGAGGTCTCGACGTACTGGCCCTCGCCGGTCTGGGCGCGGTGCGCGACAGCGGCTAGGATGCCGATCACCGCCCACATGCCCGCACCAGTATCAGTGACCGGAAATCCGGCCTTGACCGGCGGCCGGCCCGGCTCGCCGGTGACCGACATCAGGC
>JACQUS010000401.1 GCA_016210125.1 Chloroflexota bacterium
ACCCGGATGTCGGCTGGTTCGCCTCCAAGCTGCTGCTCTTCGACCGCCGCGACGTGCTGCACTCGGCCGGCGACTTCTACGGCCGCGACGGCGTGCCCGGCAACCGCGGCGTCTGGGAGCGCGACGACGGGCGCTTCGACGACGAGCAGGAGGTGTTCGGCGCCTGCGGCGGCGCGGCCCTCTATCGCCGCGCCATGCTCGACGAGGTTGGGCTGTTCGACGAGCGGCTGATTGGCTACTGCGAGGACGTGGACCTCAACCTGCGCGCGCGGCTGGCCGGCTACCGCTGCGTGTTCGTGCCCGCCGCGCGCGTGTACCACCACCTGAGCGCCACCGGCGGCGGGCCGCAGGCCAGCTACCTCTGCGGGCGGAACTTCATCCGCGTCGCCGCCAAATGCCTGCCGGCGGAGACCTGGCGCCGGCACGGGCCGCGGATCGTCGCCGCACAGCTCGCCCTGGCGGCGCACGCGCTCTGGCACGCGCGCGAGCCGGCGGCGCGGGCGCGGCTGCGCGGGCAGCTCGACGCGCTGCGCGAGCTGCCGGACGTGCTGCGCCAGCGGGCTGCGGTGGGACGGCGTGCGCGCATCGCCCCGGCCGACCTGGAGCGCTGGCTGGCCGCGCCCTCGCCGCCGCCCTGGCGCCCGCGCAGCCGGCCGCAGCCCGCGGCCCGGGCGACTGAGCCCAATGTATTTCGCTGATACCCCTTCTCGTTGGCGATGGTATCGTCCACGGCGAACGCAAGAGGCGGGGCGCAGAGAGGCGCCGTGTGTCTATGCGTTGTTTCCAGCACGGGGTAGAGCGCATCGTGCTGTCAGCGACGGAGAGGAGTGTGAGACGAGCCGGCGGGGGAGTCCTGAGGGGGCGTCGCCGTCTCTGGTAGGGTTTGGGGTGTCCCCAACAACCTGGGGAGGGGTGGGGCACGCCCGTGCATAGTGCGATGGAACCCCCTGACCTCTCGGTCGTCAGTCCCGCTTACAACGAGGAGGAGCGCCTGCCGGCGACGCTGGCCAGCGTGTTCAGCTTCGTCGCCACGCTCGGCCTGCGCGCCGAGGTGCTGGTGGCCGACGACGGCAGCGGCGACGGCACCGCGGCCGTGGTCGAGGCGCTCGGCGCGCAGTACGCCGGCCTGCGCCTGCTGCGGCTGCCGCACGCCGGGAAGGCTCACGCAGTACGCCAGGGCGTGCTGGTCAGCCGCGGGCAGATCGTCTTCATGTGCGACGCCGACCTCTCGATGCCCATCGACGACCTGCCCAAGCTGCTCGCCGCGCTGGCGGACGGCGCCGATGTCGCCGTCGGCTCGCGCGAGGCGCCCGGCGCGCGGCGCTTCGACGAGCCGGCGTACCGCCACCTGATGGGCCGCGTGTTCAACCGCGTTGTCCGCGCGCTGACCGGCGTCCCGCTCCAGGACACCCTGTGCGGCTTCTAGTGCTTGCGCGGCCCGGTGGCCCAGGCGCTCTTCGCCCGCCTCCAGCTCTACCGGACGCCGCGCGGCGAGCTGCGCGGACCGATGGTGACCGGCTTCGACGTCGAGGTGCTCTACCTGGCGCGCAGGTGGGGCTATGGCGTCGTCGAGGTGCCGATCCGCTGGTACTTCGCACCCGGTAGCAAGGTCCGTCCGGGCAAGGACACGCTGCGCATGCTGGGCGACGTGCTGGCGGTGCGCTGGCACGACCTGCGCGGGCACTACAGCGCGCCCCGCCTCGCGCCCAGCCCCGTCGTAATGAGTGACGAGTGATGGGTGACTCGGCTTGCCCCACCCCTCCCCAGGTCTTGGGCACACCCCAAACCCCGGCAGAGGGGAGAGTTTGCGAGGTCGGCGCAAGCGCCGCCCGGCCCCCTCTGCACTCCCCCGTAAACGGGACGTCGAAGCACAGCCAGCCTGACTCGCGGCTCGTTGCCAGATGGCGCTTCCCCATCTTGGCCCTACTTTTCCTCGGCCTCGGCACGGCCTACGCGCTGGCCGTCCCGCCCTACAACGCGCCGGACGAGCCGGCGCACGTCAACTATGTGCGCGAGCTGGCGACGCGCGGCGCGCTGCCGGTCCTCCAGCCGGGCGACTGGGACGCCGCGGCGCTGGCCGAGCTGACAGCGCGCCGCTTCCCGGCGGACCGGCCGGTCCACGCGCTGCGCTACGAGGGCCACCAGCCGCCGCTGTATTATCTGCTTGCCGCGCCGCTGGCCTGGGCGCTCGGCGGGCTGCCCGACTGGCAGCAGGCAATTGCCCTGCGCTTTTGGTCGCTGCTGCTGGGCCTCGGGACGCTCTGGCTCACCTGCCGGCTGGTGGATGCGCTCTTTCCCGCCAGCCGGCTGCTGCGCCTGGCCGTGCCGGCGTTCGTCGCGCTGCTGCCGATGTACCTGCACGTCAGCGCCAGCGTGAACAACGATGCGCTGGCGACGGTGCTGATCGCGGCGGCGCTGGCCGCCGGGGCCGACGCGCTGCGTGAGCCGACGCGGCTGCGGCCTTGGGTGCTCGGGTTGCTCGGCGCGCTGGCCGTGCTCACGAAGCTGACCGCCTACGTCGTGGTGCCGCTGGTTTTGCTAGTGCTGGCCTGCGCGCCGCAGCGCCGGCAGCGGCGTGCCTGGCTGGCCGTGCTCCTGCCGCCGGCGGTAGCGCTGGCGCTCTGGTCCGGGCGCAACGCACTCGTCTACGGCTGGCACGACCCGCTGGGCCTGGCGCGCCACGCCGTCGTCGTCGTCGGCCAGCCGCACAGCGAGCAGACCTGGCGCGGCCTCTGGCGCTTCGTGCGCGTGACCTTCCAGAGCTTCTGGGCGCAGTTCGGCTGGATGGGCCTGCCGATCGACGAGCGGGCCTATCTGCTGCTCGCCGCGCTCAGCGCGCTCGCAGCGCTGGGGCTAGCGCTCTGGCTCTGGCGTGCGCTGCGTCGCGGGCGGGCCGCGCCGTTCGCCGACGGCCGCCAGGCGCTGCTCATCGCCGCGGCCGCGCTCCTGGTCTTCGGCGCGATGGCGGCCTATAACTGGACCTACGATCAGCCGCAGGGGCGCTATCTTTTCGCGGCGCTGCCGGCCTGGGCGAGCCTTTGGTGCCTCGGGCTGGCCGAAGCGCTGGCCCCGGCGGCGCGGCCGGTGATCTTCGCGGCCTTCTTCGCCGGGCTCGTCGCGCTGAACCTGCTGGCGCTGCTGGTCTGGATGCCGGCGTACTTTGGTGGTGGGTGATCGGCGACGGACTCAGCCGTGGGGCGTCAGGACCGCGAAGCCGTACTGGGCAAAGTGGCGGTCGAACGTGAAGGCATAGGCGAGAGCGAGCCGCTCCATAACGGCGAAGCTCAGCGCATCGGTGAGGGTGAAGTCCTTATCCTCGTATTGGCGGAGAATCGCCCGCGCCCGACGCTCGTCATCTGCGCTCACGCGGACGATCGTGGTGGCGCCGCGCTCAATTGCGTCGAGGGTTCGCAAGGCAATCGCGCGGCCTAAGCGTGCGAGCAGGAGCGCGTGCGTTTCGGCAAGGATAAAGTTCGTGGTGATTATTTGCCAGCGGGTGGTGGCCAGCCGAGCGGCGATGGCGTGGGCTGGCGCGTGGTTCCCATCTCGCGGGTCGGTGAGCGCATAGTAGGCCGACGTATCCACGAAGGCGCGGCCTCGTCCGAAACGTCGGTCGTTTGTCATTCGTGGTCGTGAAGGTCGAGATAGGCCTCGGCCAGGTATTTGTGCTTGTTCGCCGAGACGTCTGTCGGCCCTTCGGAGCGGCCGATCCCTACGATCGTCCACAGCGGGTCACTCATGGTGAAGGGTTTCCCGCGTGGCACGCCCGGCCGGCGCTTCTTGGCCGGCATCAGCACCGCGAGGTCCTCGTCGTCGCGGCGCAGAAGGCGTGGCTCACCGCTCGCGTGGACCTCCTCGGCAATCCTCAGGAGCTCTGGTATGGTGCTGATGTCGACCGATTTGATTGCTCGTGCCATCGTCTGCTCCTCTTTAGCTGCATTATAGCTCACGCGCCCAAGCAGCTAAGGGAACAATCGCAAGACGATAGCTCGCCGAGCGCCGCTTGACGCCGGGCCACGCGGACGGCTAGCCTGATGGCAGCGACCGGGGGAGGGCGCGCGTGCTCTCAGACCGCGATATCCGGCGCTGCATCGCGGCAGGCCGGCTACGCTTCGAGCCATCGATCGACCTTGAGCGGCAGCTTGGGCCGTGCTCGGTCGAC
>JACQUS010000402.1 GCA_016210125.1 Chloroflexota bacterium
GAGGCCGCGTTCGTCTCGCTTGCCCACGACGAATCGGCGATCACTGCGACCGTCGCGTCCGCCTACGACGTCCTGCGTGCGCTGTAGAGTGTGTCTCCAACCTCGGGAGCGTACCTCGCGGTACGGTCGAGTTTCGCAGATGGGCCTGTTTCGGCGGCCGAAGACAAGGTTCGCCCTTATACCCATGCCCCGTGAATACTGCCGCGTTCGGGTGGGACCATTCGGAAGTGCAGCGGGGCAGAAAGCCCCCTCCGCACCAATTTATTGGGCGGTGGGCGGCCACCTCGAGGAGGAAGCGTTGGGGAAGAAGTGGTATTGCACGGTTGTGCGCACCGCGTGGCTGCATGTAAGCTTTACATGACGATCGCCAGTTCGGCGGCGCCGCGCTGCTCCGCGAAGACATGTTGCCGGCCGCCGCCACGGACCGAGCGCACCGACGGCGCATTGCGTCGGGCGCTTGTGTATAGAGGAGAGCGGCCGTGCCGGCTACCGTGCTACGCGACGACGTC
The DNA here is from genome assembly GCA_016210125.1 of Chloroflexota bacterium. GTDB lineage: Bacteria > Chloroflexota > UBA6077 > FW602-bin22 > JACQUS01 > JACQUS01. The sequence continues at coordinate 510 of JACQUS010000402.1, forward strand.
GAGCGCTTCGAGGAGCTGTACGCGCGACACCGCAGCGCCGTCTACGGCTTCCTCGAAGGTGTGCTAGCCGACCCTGCGGCGGCCGAGGAGCTTACCCAGTCCGTCTTCCTGACGGCGTTCCGCGGCCTCGGCACGCTTGGCCGCGACGTGCCCGTGGGTGTGGGGCTCTACCGGCTGGCCTACCAAGCCGTTCGGCAGCGCGTCGGCCTGGCGCTCTGGCAGGGCTTCCGTCGCCCTCCAGCGCCGCCCACGGACGACGAATTGGCGGCCGGCCTCCAGACGCTCGCCGTGCACGAGCGGGCCGCGCTGCTGCTGCGTGACCGCGACGGCCTCTCGTATGAGGAGATCGCGGAGATTCTCGACTGCTCGCTGGGCGCCGTGCGAGCCTGGGTAGCCACGGCGCGCATGCGCGTCACCGGGCCGCAGACCTCGCAGGCGTGCGTGGCGGCGGCTGTGTTGGCCTCGTCGGCGTTCGACGAGCGGCTGGAGCCGGAGGAGGGTCCGCCCCTCGACGAGCACTGTCGCGCGTGTGCCTCGTGCGCTGCGCGGCCCGCGGCCTACGTGGCGCTGCGTGGGCAGCTCCGGCACCTGGTACGCGGGGTGTTCAGCGTGGCGCGCGAGGCCGAGCTGTTCAGCGCCCTGCGCTTGGGCGGCCACAGTCGCGCTCGGACGAGCGAGCGCATGTTCGCCTGGGTCGCGCTGGCGTCCGTTGCTATCGCTGCCTGGTCGGTGCTGCTGCTGTTCACTCGCGCCACGGCGCTGCCTGAAGAGCCACCGGCCACGGCGCAGCCGTGGCCGTCGCCGGTGCCGGTGGTCAGCGAGGGCACCGTCTACGTGCTCAACCAGACCGCGCCTGGTGCCATCACCGTGGTCGATGGGCCGACGCATACCGTGCTCCAGCGCGTGGACCTGCCGTTCCGTCCCACCTCCCTGGCCTGGGACGGGCTGCAGCGGCGCTTCTACGTCGCGCGTGGGCAGAGCTCGGTGGCCATCGTCGAACCTGATAGCGGCCGGCTGATTGGCGAGGTGCCGCTGCGCTACCCGGCGTGGGGGATCGTCCTCGCCCCGGACGGACGCTCGCTTTTCGCCAGCCACTTCACAAACTTCCGCGTGAGCCAGGTGGCACTCGAGACCGGCGAGACGGTGCGTGAGTTCGTCCTGAGCGGGCGGCCCTTCTCCCTCGCGCCGCATCCGAGTGGGCGGTGGCTTTTCGTCGGCGCGGCGCCCGGAAAGATCGTGCGCTTCGACGCGCAGACCGGACGCGAGGTCGGCTCGTTCACCTTTGATCTGCCGGCGGACGACCTATATAGCCGCGTGATCGTCGCCGCGGCGCCGGACGGTCGGACGGTCTACGGCACAGTGCTGGAGAACGGGCAGATCGCTGCCCTGGATGTCGCCAGCGGTCGGGTGCGCCGGGCGACGCTGCGTGCCCGTGGCACGGCGCGGTTCGCCGCCGTGTCGCCCGACGGGTCGCGGCTCGTGGTGAGCTATAGCAGCGATCGGCCGAACGCACCCGGCGTGGCGATCGTCCGCACCGATAGCCTCACAGAGGTCATCGGTGGCGCCGAGCCGTCGGGCCTGGGTGTTGCCATCGGCGCCGGCCGGGTGCTCTACCTGACCCACCCGTCTATGGGGCTGCTCTACGCCTACGATATTGATACCGGGCAGATCGTCGGCGCGGCCGACGTCGGTGGGTCGCCGGGGCCGGTCCTGTTCCTCAGCGGCGGCTAGCGGCCAGTCCCTCCGTGCCACGTGGCCATGTGCCGCACGTGCGTCTCGAGGTAGGCGTCCGGCCCGAAGAACCGGTCATAGAACCCTCGGTCCAGGTGCTGTGCCTGCGTGTAGACCTGGGCGTAGACGCTCGGGACGGTGGCCGGCACCTTGCCGTAGGTGGCATGCACGTAGCTTGCCACCTCCTTGACGGCGACGATCACCTCCGGCCGGTAGCGTTCGACGGCCGCCTTCACGCGCGCGCTCTCGCGGTATGGGCCGGGGCGACCCGGGTCGTACGTGCCGCCGCGGCCGAACTTCTGGGCCACGAAGGCGTCGACCGCGGCGTCAGTGTCGGCGTAGTAGGGCGGGCAGAAGGCCTCGAAGCAGCCGTCGATGCCGACCGGGTTCGGCTGCGTCCAGCGCGAATCGCGCAGGAAGCGAAAGCCGAGGCCGGGCACACCCTGCTCGGCGAAGGCGCCCATCAGACTGAGCGGGTTGATCCCCGTGAAGGTCCAGCCTCCTAGACCCATCGCCTGGAGGAGCAGGGCGATGTTGTGGCAGGTGATGGCGACCTCCATCGCCCCGCCGGCGAGAATGCTCTGTTCGAAGTCGAGGAGCGGCAGGCGCCGGCGCTCGTCCAGCACGCCCTGGCGGATGAACGGCTCCAGGTCGCCGCAGAGTCGCTCGCGGAAGGTGTCGTAAGGCGCGAGTCCCTCGCCCATGCGGATGAACAGTGTGTTGAGCCATGGCTGCGTCAGGTCGACCACCGGGATGAACAGCGTCGTGCCCGGCTGGTTGGCGTTCCAGAAGTTGTGCGAGCTGACATGCGGCGCCGCGGCCGGCACGGCCACGCGCCCCGCGGTCAGGCGCACGAGGTGGCGCTCGGCCTGCGCCATGAGCGTCGGCAGATCGGCCGCGTCGTGGAGCTCGCGCAGGCGCTGAGGATCGACGTCGCGGAGCTGCGTGATGAAGCTGCCGCCGTCGTCGGTGACGACCAGCTCCGACGAGAGGACGCCGGCGCGGCTGGGGTAGGTGCGGCCGGTAAGGCGGATCGGGTAGTTGCAGCCGCCCTCGGGCGCGGCCGAGGCGGTGTGCTCGATGCCGAAGGTCCAGCCGCTGATGCCGGCGCCGCTGAGCACGAGGAGCGTGCGCTCCAGGTTGCTGAGTGGCAGCGGCGCCTGCTGCGACGCGTAGGCGAGCGGACCCGATGGAATGCGCATGCCGAGCCCGAAGCGCCGGCTGCGCCGGCCGAACAGCGCCTTGAGGAGCGGAAAACGGGCCAGCTCCGCCAGCCCGGGCGGCATCGGCGCGGGCGAGTCGGCCACGATCGCCCTCCCGGCGTGCTGGCGCTGCCGGCCGTCGCCGCGCCGTTGTGCGCGGCGACGGCGCATGCATTATAGTGCAGCGGGCTGGCCGGGCGCGCGCGCCGCGTCGCCGCAGGGGAGCAGGCTGCCAGCGCCGGCCACCGTGCGGGGATCGGCGGCAGTGCGGTGATCATCGCCGTGTGTCGCGCTGCCCGCCGTGCCGAGAGCCGATGACAAAGGAGAATCCAAAGGTCGCCTCGGGCGACCTTTGGCTCCTCTTGTGGGGTGGGGCCGGGTCGCCCGCTTGGGCGATGTCACAACGGAGGACGAAGGCCCTTCGGACGGTGCGTGGCGAAGCGGCAAGCGTACTGAGTCCGCGATCAGCGGGGAGGGTGGTATGCAGGCGGTGCGCTTCTACGAGCACGGCGGGCCGGAGGTGCTGCGGCTGGAGGATGTGCCGACCCCGGAGGTGCGCGCGGGCATGGTGCTGGTGCGCGTCCGCGCCGCGGGGCTGAACTTCGCCGACGTGCTCCAGCGCCAGGGCAAGTACGTCGACCCGGTGCGGCTGCCGGCGACCTCTGGATTGGAGATGGCCGGCGAGGTCGCGGCGGTCGGCGACGGGGTGGAGGCGCTGCGCGTCGGCCAACGCGTGACGGGTCTGGCGCGCGGCGCCATGGCCGAGTATGCGCTAACGTTGCCGCAGCTCCTTTTCCCCATTCCAGACGAGATGGACGATGCGTCGGCCGCAGCGCTGCCTATCCAAGGCCTGACGGCCTATCACGCGCAGCGCACGACGGCGCGGCTCGAGCCGGGCGAGCGCGTGTTAGTGCACGCCGCGGCCGGAGGCGTCGGCCTGATGGCCGTGCAGGTGGCGAAGTGCCTCGGCGCCGGCGCGGTCTACGGCACGGCGTCGACGGCCGAGAAGCTGGCCTTGGTCGCGGCGCACGGGGCCGACGCGACGATCGACTACACGCACGAGGACTTCGTCGCCCGCGTGAAGGATCTGACGGACGGCCGCGGCGTCGACGTCGTGATGGACGGCGTCGGCGGCGAGGTCCTGCTCCAGAGCGTGCGCTGCCTAGCGACCTTCGGCCGCCTGGTGACCTACGGGCGTTCCAGCGGCTATCCGTCGCCGCTGGAGCCGTGGCGCCTGGTGGCGCAGAACCTGGCGGTGCTGGGGTTCTACCTGCCGCGCATTCTCCAGCGGCCAGGGCTGGGCGAGGTCGGCCACGCCGATCTCGTGCAGTGGTATCAGGAGGGCCGGCTGCGCATCGTCGTCAGCCAGACCTACCCACTCGCGGCGGTCGCCGAGGCGCAGCGCGCGCTCGAGGAGCGCCGGACGGTGGGCAAAGTCGTCCTGTTGGTCGGCTAGCGAGCGCCGGTTGGGCGCTACCCCACTCGCCGCTTCCCATGCAGCGTTGGTGCGGCGCGGGCGCCATACGCCTCCGGCTACCGATCTGCCGTGCACACGTGCGCTTGCGCGCCGGTCGTCGCGGCGGGGCTGCGCGAGCTCATCGCTCTTCTTACCACTTCGTCAGGATCGCTCGCTCATCGCGGTGGCCCCACCCTGCCCCCAAGGAGCTATCGCAGAGGTCGCCCAACGCGACCTCTGCACTCCTGTGAAAATGGCCCTGCGGGCGGCTACCCCGCCCCACCCTAGGAAGGGTTCCCAGAGGGGGCGAAGCCCCCTCTGGACTCCCCGCCCGCCCTGCTCCCCCTCTCCAGCACGGCTGGAGAGGGGGCCGGGGGTGAGGCCACCCCCCGGCTCAGCAGCAACTTTTCATCCATCGCTGGCGTCGCGCAGCGACATGGGCAACTCCCCTGACCCCAACCCAACGAGCGAGTCTTCACGGCAACGTGGTATTCTCCCCTCTCCGCTTGCGAAGCGGTGAGACACGGCGCCCGCTCGGTAAGGCCGGGTGAACGCGCGCGCGTTTCACCGGAAGCGGCATGCACTCGCCTCTATGGCCTTAGTATGGTAACATGGAGGTAGACCCCCTCCCTCTAGGGGTGGGCTACGGGAGCGCCACATGCAGCCGCAATATAAGCGCGATCTCCTCAACCGCCTGCGGACCGTCGAGGGCCACGTACGAGCCATCACCCGCATGGTCGAGGAGGAGCAGTACTGCGTCGACGTGCTCCGCCAGTCGATGGCCGTGCAAGGCAGTCTCGACCGTTTCAATCGGCTGCTCCTGGAGCACCACTTGCGCACGTGCTTCGTCGCTGCCATCGACAGCGGCCTCTCCCAGGAGCGCGAGCGCGTCATCCGCGAGCTCCTCGACCTCGTCGACGGCGCACCGAGCATCGCCCGGCGCGAAGGCGCGGCCCTCGCCGAGGCCCTGCCGGCCACGGCAGGTGGCGCATGACCACCGCGACACCGACGAGCGTGGCGGGCACGCCGATGCTGGCGACGCTCGTGCTCACCCTCCAGGGCATCACCTGTGCCTCGTGCGTCGCGCGCATCGAGCGCGCGCTGGGGCGTCTGCCGGGCGTCGCCGAGGCCAACGTCAGCCTGGTGACCGGCGCGGCGACGGTGCGCTACGACCCAGGACCGGCGAGCGTGGCGCAGATGGTCACGGCGATTCGCCACGAGGGCTACGACGTTCTGGCCGAACGTGTCACGCTGCCCGTCGAGGGCATGACCTGCGCGTCGTGCGTGAGCCGCGTTGAGCGCGCGCTGCGCCGCGTCGACGGTGTGCTGGGCGCGAGCGCTAATCTGGCCACCGAGCGGGCAACCGTCGAGCGCGTCGCCGGCACGGCGCCCGACGAGGCGCTGCGCGCTGCGGTCGCCGAGGCCGGCTATGCCGTGCGCGCAGCGCCGGCGCAGCAGCCGGAGGCCACCTTCCCCGTCGAAGGGATGACCTGCGCCTCGTGCGTCGCGCGCGTCGAGCGGGCGCTGAAGCGCGTCGCGGGCGTGGTCGATGCGCGGGTGAACCTCGCTAGCGAGACGGCCACGGTCCGCTTCGCACCTAGCGGCGCGCCGTTCGAGGCGCTGGCCGCCGCCGTGGCGGACGCCGGCTACACGCTGCGGCCGGCGGCGCCGGTGGAGCGGGCCGCCGACGTCGAGACCGAGCGCGAGCGTGCCGCGGCGCGCGAGCGGGCCGACCTCCAGCGCAGGACGGTCTTCTCGCTGGTGGCCGGGGCCGTCCTCATGGGACTGGCGACGCTGCCGCTGCCGCCGACCGAGCGGCATTGGCTGATGTTCCTCCTCGCCACGCCGGTGCAGTTCTGGGCCGGCGCGCAGTTCTACCGCGGCGCATGGGCGGCCGGCCGCCACGGCGCGGCGAACATGAGCACGCTGATCGCCGTCGGCACGACAGCGGCCTGGCTGTACAGCGTCGTCGTGACCGTTGCGCCGCAGGTGCTCCACGCCCTCGGGGTGATGCCCGAGCCGTACTACGAGACGGCGGTGATCATCATTGCCCTCGTGCTGCTCGGCCGGCTGCTGGAAGCGCGGGCGCGTGGCCAGACGACGGCGGCCATCAAGCGCCTAATCGGCCTCCAGCCGCGCACGGCGCGGGTCGTGCGTGGTGAGCACGAGGTCGACCTGCCGGTCGAGGACGTGCAGGTCGGCGACGTGCTGGTCGTCCGCCCGGGCGAGAAGATCCCGGTCGACGGCGTGGTGCTTAGCGGCAGCTCGACGGTCGACGAGTCCATGCTGACGGGCGAGAGTATGCCGGTGCTCAAGCAGCCGGGCGACGAGGTCGCCGGCGCGACGCTCAATCGCACCGGCGCGTTCCGCATGCGCGCGACGCGCGTCGGGCGCGACACCGTGCTGGCGCACATCATTCGCCTCGTCGAGGAGGCGCAGGGGTCGAAGGCGCCGATCCAGCGCCTGGCCGACCTCATCGCGGCCTACTTCGTCCCGGCGGTGATCGCGCTGGCGATGCTGACCTTCGTGGTCTGGCTGGCCTTCGGCCCGCCGCCGGCGTTCACCCGCGCGCTGCTGGCCTTCGTCTCGGTGCTCATCATCGCCTGCCCCTGCGCGATGGGCCTGGCGACGCCGACGGCGATCATGGTCGGCACGGGCAAGGGCGCCGAGTTCGGCGTGCTCATTCGCTCGGGCGCCGTGCTGGAGCGCGCGCATCGCCTGCGGACGGTCGTCCTGGACAAGACGGGAACGGTCACCCAGGGGCGGCCGGTCGTGACCGACGTCGTCCCGGCGAACGGCGCGCAGCCCGACGAGGTACTGCGCCTGGCCGCCAGCGTCGAGCGTGTCTCTGAGCACCCACTGGCCGAGGCCGTGCTGCAGCGTGAGAAGGAGGGCGGCGTGACGCTGGCCGAGCCGACGGCCTTCGAGGCGCTGACCGGGCGTGGCGTCGCCGCTACGGTCGACGGCCGGCAGGTCCTCTTCGGCAACGCGGCGCTGCTGGCCGAGCGCGGCGTTGGGCTCGATGGACTGGATGCGCTGGCCAACGCGCTGGCGCAGCAGGGCAAGACGCCGATGCTGCTGGCGGTCGACGGCCGTCCGCAGGGCGTGCTCGCGGCGCAGGACCCGCTGAAGCCCACGGCGCGCGAGGCGGTCGCCGCGCAACGGGCCCTCGGCCTGGACGTGTTTTTGCTCTCCGGCGACAATCGCCGCACGGCCGAGGCCGTCGGCCGACAGCTCAGCCTGCCGTCCGACCGCGTGCTCGCCGAGGTGCGGCCCGATCAGAAGGCCCAGATGGTCGCCCAGCTCCAGCAGGCCGGGCAGATCGTGGCTATGGTCGGCGACGGCATCAACGACGCGCCGGCCCTGGCGCAGGCCGACGTGGGCATCGCCATGGGCAGTGGGACCGACGTGGCGCTGGAGACGGCCGACATCACGC
>JACQUS010000376.1 GCA_016210125.1 Chloroflexota bacterium
GCCCAGGAGCAGGCCGAGCTGGCGATCCTCCAGCGCTACCTGCCGGCGATGCTCGGCGAGGACGAGATCGCCGCCGCGGCGCGCGAGGTCATCGCTCAGGTTGGCGCACAGGGCTCGCGCGACCTGGGGAAGGTGATGGGCCCGCTCATGGCGCGCCTGCGGGGGCGGGCCGAAGGGGCCACGGTGAACCGCATCGTGCGCGACCTGCTGGGCGCCGGATAGGCGAGTGGCGGCTATGGACGACCAGGGCGAGCATCCGCCGGGCCACCCGCCGGACCGCCCATCGGGCCGTGCCTCACGGCTGCGCCGCCTCGCCCGCTGGCCGGAGGCTCCGGCGCTTGGCCGGCTCATACCGTGCATCCTCTTCGCGCTCGCGCTCTGGCTGACCTACACGCTCATCCTCGCCTCGCCCAGCCTGCCCGGCCAGCGGCAGCTCCGCGAGGGCGACGTGAGCCCGTACAACATCCGTGCGCCGGCGCGCTTCAGCTTCGTCAGCCAGGTGCTCACCACCGGCGAGGCCGAGCGTGCCGCGGCCGCCGTTGCCGATGTCTACGAGCTGGACATGACCACCGTCCGCCAGCAGCGCGAGCGCCTAGCCGACCTCCTGCGGCGCGTCGGCGAAGTCCGCTTCGCTGCGAGCGACCCCGAGCAGCAGCGCCGCGGCCTGCTGGCGGTGCCCGAGCTCCGCGAGCAGCCTACCCTGGTCGACGGCATTCTGGTGCTCGACGCCCTCGGCTGGGCACGGGCCAGCATCGAGACACTGCGCGCCTTCGACGAGATCATGCGTGGCAGCTTCAAGGCGAGCGAGCTGGAGACGCGGCGCACCCTGCTGCCGATGCTCGTCAGCCCCGACAGCCCTGCGGAGGTGCGCGCCGTTGCCGCGCAGCTTGCTGGGCTCTTCATTCGGCCGACGATGGTCCTCAACGACGCGGCCACGCAGCGCCTCCGCCGGCAGGCGCGCGAGCGCGTCCAGCCGGTGGAGGTGCACATCGAGCCGGGCGAGATGATCCTGCGCGAGGGCAACGTCGTCCGCGCCGTCGACCTCGAGAAGCTGGACGCCGTCGGCGGCACCGACTGGCTGGAGCTCGGCGGCAACGCGCTGCTCACGCTGGTCCTGTCGCTGCTCTTGGCCGCCTACCTCTACCGCTTCCAGGCGGGCATCCTGCGCGATCCTCGAAAGCTGATCCTGCTGCTCCTGGTTCTCGGCGTGGCCGCCCTGGCGGCCAAGTTCGCGGTCCCCGGCCGACCACACTGGGCCGCGCTCTTTCCGGTCGCCGGCGTCGGCATGCTGCTCGCCGTCCTGCTCGACGCGCGCGTCGGGTTGCTGGCCGTCGCGCTGACCAGTGTCCTGCTCGGCGTCCTGGTCAACGAGTCGCTGACTGTCGCGCTCATCGCCCTGGCGGCGGGCTGGGCCGGGGTGCTGGCGACCTGGCGCCGCGAGCGCGTGCACGGCTTCTTTTTGGCTGGTCTGGCCGTGGCCGTCGTCCAGTTCTTGGCTGCGATGGCCTTTCAGCTTCTGCACCGCGACCTCGCGGTCCAAGGCATCGTCCTCCAGGCTACGCTTGCCGCGGCCCACGGCGCGCTAGCCGCGGTGCTGACGCTCGGCTCGGCGGCCTTTCTCGGCAACCTTTTCGGCATCACGACGACCGTCGGCCTCCTGGAGCTGGCCCATCCCGCCCACCCGCTGTTCCGTCGGCTGCTGACCGAGGCCCCCGGCACGTACCACCACAGCGCGCTTGTGGCCAGCCTCGCGGAGCGCGCGGCCCAGGCCATCGGCGCGGACGCACTGTTCGTCCGCGTCGCGGCGTACTACCACGACATCGGCAAGATCGTCCGGCCCTACGCCTTCGTCGAGAATCAGGCCGACGGGCCGAATATGCACGACTCGCTGCCGCCAGAGGAGAGCGCGCGGCTGATCACCGCGCACGTGAGCGACGGCGTCAGGCTGGCGCACACCTACGGCCTGCCCGAGCGCATCGTCGATATGATCGTCCAGCACCAGGGCACACGGCGCCTGGCGTTCTTCTACCGCCACGCGTGCGAGCGCGCGCAGGGAGCTATCAGCGACATGCCCTTCCGCTATCCCGGCCCGCGGCCGCGGTCGCGCGAGGCCGGGCTGCTGATGCTGGCGGACTCCGTGGAGGCGACGGTGCGCTCGAGCAAGGACCGGACGGCGGCCGCCATGGCCGAGACCGTCGAGCGCATCGCCAACGAGATCGTCCTCGAAGGCGAGCTGGACGAGTGCCCGCTGACGTTGGCCGAGCTGCGGGCCGCCAAGCAGTCGTTCCTCGACGTGCTGCAGGCCATCTACCATCCGCGCATCGAGTACCCGGAGCCGGCGCAGCCGGTCGCGCTGCGCGCAGAGCTGCGCTGAAGGTGCGAGCTGGTCGCTGCTGGCCGACTTCCTCCAGCCGGTCCTCCTCGTCACGACCGCGGTCGCGCCTTGAGCAGGCATCGCGCGTCGTGGCGGTGACGGTGCACCTCCCGGCTGCGCTGCGGCGGCTGCTCGGCACGGCGGCCGTCGAGCGCGTCGACGCCGACACTGTGCGCGAGGCGATCCGCGCCCTCGACGCGCGCTACCCCGGCCTCGCGGAGCGGCTTCGCGAGCCGAGCGGTGCGCTGCGGCCGTACGTCAACGTCTTTGTCGAGCTGGACGACGTTCGCTGGCTCGGCGGGATCGACGCGGCCCTGCACGACGGCGCGCGCGTGTACGTCGTCCCCTCCGTGGCCGGTGGCGATGACGAAGGGGAGCCGGACCTGGCGGTCGCCATCGGCGCGCGCGGCGCCGTGCGCTGCACGTTGGTGGCCGACGTCGCGCCAGCGTACGCCGCGCTGGTCGACCTGCCGCGCCTGGCAGCGGTGGCGGCCGCGGCGCTTGCGGGCGAGCGTCTGCAGGGCGAGGTCGAGATCAGCTTGGTCGTCACCGACGACGCGACGATCGGCGCGCTTAACGCGCAGTACCGCGGTGTCGACCGCGCGACCGACGTGCTGGCCTTCCCGCAGCTCCTGCCCGGCGAGCCGGCCGCCGCGCCGGGCGGCGTGCTGCGCCTGGGAGATGTGGTGCTGTCGTACGAGCGCGCCGCCGAGCAGGCCGCCGATCAGGGCCACCCGGTCAGTCGCGAGCTGGACCTGCTGCTGGCGCACGGCGTGCTGCACCTGCTCGGGTACACGGACGACACGCCGCCGGAGAAGGCCGCCATGCTGGCGCGTGGCGAGGCGGCCGTGGAGGCGGCGGACCTTTGACGCTCCCCGAAAACCCGTGGTAGGATCGGCCGTGTGAGGGTAGGCAGCGATGGAGAGCCTGAGCGATCGCCAGCGCTTGATCCTCAAGCTCGTTGTCGCCGAGTACATCGCCTCGGCCGCGCCCGTCGGCTCGGCGGCGCTGACGGCCAAGTACGCGCTCGGGCTCAGTCCGGCGACGACCCGCAACGAGATGGCCGAGCTCGAGGCAACGGGTTACATCGCCCATCCGCACACCTCAGCAGGGCGCGTGCCCACGACGAAGGGCTATCGCTACTTCGTCGAGTCGCTCATGGAAGAGGGCGACCTGAGCCCAGGGCAGCAGGAGGCAATCCGCCACCAGTTCCAGCGCGTCGGGCTGCAGCCTGAGCGCTGGCTAGAGCTGGCCGCTTCCGCGCTGGCGCACTTCGCGCAGAATGCGGCGCTGGTCACCATCCCGCGCCCGCGACGGTGCGTCCTCAAGCGGCTCGAGGTGGTCACGGTCCACGAGCGACTGCTGCTGCTCATCGTCGCCTTGAGCGATGGGACGGTGCAGCGACGGCTGCTCGTCCGCGATCGGCCGGTCGAGCCGGAGCAGGCGCAGCGCATCACCAACTATCTCAACGCGCTGCTGGCCGGCTGCGCCGTCCGCGACCTGGCCCGACGGGCCACGACGGCGAGCGGTCTGGCACACGAGGTAGCGAATACGACGGCTGACCTGCTGCGCGAGGTCGACGCGCGCGCGTTCGAGGACATCCGTTACGCCGGCATCGAGCACGTGCTCCGGCAACCGGAGTTCGAGCGCGCCGAGCGGGTGCGCGACCTCGTGAGCCTGCTCCACGGGCGCCGATTGCTCGGCCAGGTCCTCAGCAGCACCGACGAGCAGGACGAAGTGCGCGTCATCATCGGCGGTAACGACGAGGGGGACGCGCTGCGCGACTGGAGTGTCGTGCTCGCGCCGTACGGCCGCGACGGCCCGGTCGGGGGCGTGCTCGGCGTCCTCGGGCCCACCCGCATGGAGTACGCGCGCGCCGTGACGGGCGTCCGCTACGTCGCGCGTGTCGTCGACGGCCTGATTCAGGAGCTTTACTCCCGCGCGTAAGCGCGTCGCCCATCGAACGCGGACCCAACGTCACCGTTGGCTACGTCATCCAGATGCGTTGCCCATGTCGCTGCGGGACGCCGGCCGCGAATGAAAAGCGGCAGCGCCGCAGGGGTTGGACCTCACCCCCCGTGCCCTCTCCGCCTGCGAAGAGGGGGAGCAGAGAAAGTGAGGTAACGGCCGGCGGGTTATTCTCAGGGGTAGTGGTGGATGCGCCGTCGGGCACACCGGCAGGAATGAAAAGCGGCAGCGCCGCAGGTGGTATGTAGAGGGGCGAAGCCCATTTACATACCACTCCGGGAGGGGCGGGGCAGCGCCGGCTGCAAGCCATTCTCCAAGCCATCCTCCAAACCATTCTCACAGGAGGATCCTTCGAATATGAGCGCATACCCGGAGGAGGCCGCAGCGCCGGGCGAGCAGGCGGGCCAGGACGACGGCGCCGCCGGGGGCCCCAGCGACGCGCAGGAGGCACTCCAGACGGCGCAGGCGCAGGCGGATGAGTACCTGCGGCTGCTCCAGCGCACCAAGGCGGACTTCATCAACTACCAGCGGCGCAGCGAGCAGGAGCGCGCCGAGCAGGAGCGCTACGCCGCGGCGAGCGTCCTGCGCCGGCTCCTGCCGCTGATCGACGACTTTGAGCGTGCCGTGGCCTCGGTGCCGAGCGAGCTGGCCGAGCACCCCTGGGTGCAGGGCGTCCTGCTCATCGAGCGCAAGCTCAAAGCGATGCTGGAGCAGGTGGGGCTCGCGCCCGTCGAGACCATCGGCCAGCCGTTCGACCCGCTGGAGCACGAGGCTGTCGGCCAGGAGCCGGCGCCGCCGGAGCGGGAGGGGCTCGTCGTCGCCGAGGTCCAGCACGGCTACCGACTCCACGACCGGCTGCTGCGGCCGGCGCAGGTGCGGGTGGGGCGCGCCGTTCGGGAGGAAGATACGTGAAAGGCTACAACGTCGCCATCGTCGGCGCGACGGGCTTGGTCGGGCAGGAGTTCATTCGCGTTCTGGAGCAGCGGCGCTTCCCCTTCGCCGAGCTGCGCCTGCTGGCCTCCGACCGCTCGGTGGGCCGACAGATGCACGCGGTCGGCCGCGATCTGGTCGTCGAGGAAGCGACCGAGGACGCCTTTCGGGACATCGAGCTGGCGCTCTTCTCCGCCGGCACCGACGTCAGCGCGCGGCTCGCCCCCGCGGCCGTGCGCGCGGGAGCGGTCGTGGTCGACAATAGCGCCGCGTTCCGCATGCACGATGACGTGCCCCTGGTCGTCCCCGAGGTCAACCCGGAGGACGTGGCCTGGCACCGTGGCATCATCGCCAATCCTAACTGCTCGACCGTCCAGATGGTCGTCGCGCTCAACCCGCTCCACCGCGTGAATCGCATCCGACGCGTCGTCGTCGCCACCTACCAATCGGTCTCCGGGGCCGGCGCACCGGCGGTGGACGAGCTGCGCGAGCAGGTGCACGCCTGGGCCGCCGGCCGGCCGGCCGGCGAGGCGCAGGCCCTTCCCCAGCCGATCGCTTTCAACGTCGTACCACACATCGACGCTTTCCTGGACAACGACTACACCAAGGAAGAGTGGAAGATGGTCCAGGAGACGCGCAAGATCATGCACGAGCCGGACCTCGCGGTCAGCGCGACGACGGTGCGGGTACCGGTCTTCGTCGGCCACTCCGAGGCCATTTGGGTCGAGTTCGAGCGGCCTTTCCCGCCGGACGAGGCGCGCGCGGTGCTCCGACAGGCGCCTGGCGTGGTCGTCGTCGACGATCCGGCGCGCAAGGAGTACCCGCTGCCGACGACAGCCACCGGCACCGATCCCGTATACGTCGGCCGCATCCGCGCCGACCTCTCGCATCCGAACGGCCTGGTGCTGTGGGTCGTCGCCGACAATCTGCGCAAGGGCGCGGCGCTGAATGCGGTGCAGATCGCCGAGCTGCTGGCCGCGCGCGCACCCGTCGCCGGCCGGCCGTGAGCGACGCCTAGGGCCGAGCGCACGCCGCTGTGGCGCAGGCGGCCGCGGTTCGCCCAGACTGGAGGAGTGAGATGGCGCCGGCGATCGTCGTGCCCCTCGACGGCTCGTACTTCTCCGAGGCCATCCTGTCACACGTGGCCACGCTGGCCCACGGCCGGCCGCTGCGCGTCGTGCTCTTGCGCGTCGCCCCGCTGCCGAAGGACCACATCTCCGAAGAAGGGCGAATCTCCACGACGGCGGAGAAGCAGCGCGCCGAGGTCGAGGAGGACTACCTGCGCTACCTGCGCGAGCGCGAGCTGCAGATCGCCGACCCGCAGGTGCAGACGGAGTGCCATGTGCGCTTCGGCGATGCGGTCGAGGAGATTCTGGCCTGCGCTCGCCAGGCCGGCGCCCTGATGATCGCCATGACGACCCACGGCCGCACCGGGCTCAGTCGACTGCTCTTCGGCAGCGTCGC
>JACQUS010000033.1 GCA_016210125.1 Chloroflexota bacterium
CGACGGCTCCAGGCGGGTGCCCTGTAGCGCCCGTACCAGGCGCCGGTCTGCGGTCACGAGCTGGCTACCCACAGTCAATGCGAGGGCGAGATAAAGCCCCTCGTAGACCGAACGATCGAATGCCAGCGCAACGGCTAGTGCCGTCTCGATCAAGGCGCTCGAAGGCCACAGGACGACCGGCGCTTCCGCACGAAAGGCCCGGGCTATCCGTGTGGCGTGTGCGTCCGTGAGCTCGCCTTGCCGCGCCTTTCGCCATAAGATGTTCCCGACCTCGGCTAGGAGGAGATCCGGCGCGAGCAGCGTGAGGTCAGCTTCCAGGAGCGCCAGTGCTGCGTCGCTTCCGCTCTCTGGTACGTACCATTTGGCGACCACGCTGGCATCTACCACCAGCGCAGCGGTCGCCTCGCTCATCGGTCACGGTCCTCCGAGAGCAACAGCGCGCTATCGCTAAACATCCGGCCGGTGCGCTTCAGCTCTTCTTGAATCGCGCGTGCGGTCTGCAACGCAGTACGTCGATCAGGCACGCATGCCTCCCGCTCCAAGATTGCGAGAAGCTCCTGCTGGAGGGAGCGCCGGTGCTGCCGCGCGCGGAGGCGCAGCGCCTCCAGCACGGAATCGGGTACATTACGAACCAGCACGTTGGGCATTGTGGTGCTCCCAGCAGAGTGCTAGCATGATGCTAGCAGTAGCGCCGCCGTGGTGCAAGGCCCCCCATTGCGCGTCGTCGAGGTGCACCGTGATTCCGGTCATCCCTCCGCTCACCGACGAGCAGCAGGCCATCTTGCTCACGGTGCGTGACTTCGCCGACCGCGAGGTCACGCCGCGCGCCGCGGCCATCGACGAGACGGCCCAGTTTCCTTGGGACCTCGTTCAGAAGATGGCCGACATGGGGCTGATGGGCCTCGTCTTCCCTGAGCGCTACGGCGGCGCCGGGCAGTCGTTCGTCCTGCTGGCGCTGGTCGTCGAGGAGCTGTGCCGCGCCTGCGCCACCACCGGCCTGATCCTCGACGTGACCATCACCCTCTGCGGCGAGCCGATCCTGCGCTTCGGCAGCGAAGCGCAAAAGCAGCGCTACCTGCGCGTGCTGGCCGGCGGCCGGCAGCTCGGCGCCCTAGCTATGACAGAGCCGGAGGCCGGCTCCGACGCCGCCGGCATCCGCTCGACCGCAGTGCGCGATGGCGACCACTACGTGCTCAATGGCCGTAAGGTCTTCTGCACCAACGGCGGCGTAGCCGACATCTACGTCGTCACCGCGGTGACCGACCGCGCCGCCGGCCACCGCGGCATCAGCGACCTCGTCGTCGAGAAGGGCACGCCGGGTCTCACGTTCGGCCCGCCGCTACGCAAGCTGGGGATCACGGCGTCCGCGACGTGCGACGTGCTCCTCGACGACTGCCGCGTGCCAGCGGCGAACCTGCTCGGACAGGAGGGCATGGGCTTCAAGATCACCATGGAGACGCTGGATGCTGGGCGCATCGGCATCGCGGCGCAGGCGGTGGGCATCGCCCGCGCGGCGCTCGAGGCGGCGACGGCCTACGCGCAGCAGCGCCAGCAGTTCGGCCAGCCCATCGCCAGCTTCCAGGCCATCCAGTTCATGCTGGCCGACATGGCCACCGCCGTCGACGCCGCACGCTTGCTTACCCTGTGCGCCGCGCACCTGCGCGACCATGACATCCCCGGCGCGCGCGAGTCGGCGATGGCCAAATGCTTCGCCGGGGACACGGCCATGCGCGTGGCCACTGACGCGGTGCAGGTCTTCGGCGGCTACGGCTACGTCAAGGAGTTCCCGGTCGAGCGCCACCTGCGCGATGCCAAGATCACGCAGATCTACGAGGGCACGCAGCAGATCCAGCGCATCGTCATCGCCCGGAGCCTGCTGAAGTAGGCGCTGCGGAGCGCCCCGCGAGGCGCAGAAACGTGGCTGCGCCGCAAGGGGAGTGCAGAGGGGCTTCGCCCCTCTGCACACCACTCTGGGAGGGGTGGGGCGGAGCAGCGGCGGCGGTACTACGCCACGCTCGCAGGAGTGGGGCTACGCCGCCCCAATCTCCTTCAGGAACTCCTGGGACGTGATGACCTTGCCGATGTTGCCGAGGTTCGCCAGCGAGGCCTCGTGCAGCTTCTGATTGTAGCCCGTCACGCAGTCCGACAGCGTGACGACGTGGAAGTCGCGCGCTGCAGCGTCGCGTGCGGTGCCCTCGACGACGCCGTTGGTGGCGATACCGGTGAAGACGAGCGTGCGCGCGCCGAGCGAGCGGACGATCTTCTCCAGCTCGGTCAGGTACATCGCCGAGTAGCCCCACTTGCGCGCCTCGTAGTCCGGCCGCGGGAGCTGCGGAATGATGTCGTGCGCGGGCGTGCCCATGCGGAAGCCGGCCTCAGCGAGGAAGGGGCGGAGGTCCTTGAGGTGGCCGAGGCCCATGGCCTTGCCATCGAGATCGGTCAGGATCGTCAGCTTGGTCGCCACGGTCGGGATGCGCTTGGCCTTGCACGCCTCCATCACGCGCTTAATGTCCGGTATGATGCGCTCGATCGGCGCAACGTCGAAGCCATTGCGCGCGAAGACGCCGTCGCGGTCGCAGAAGTCGCCCTGCATGTCCATGACCATGAGCACCGTCGTCTTGAGGTCCATCGTACGCCCTCCTTTCTCACTCGCCATCGGCATCGCCGACATGGCCGCCTTCGCTCTCAAGGTGCCTGGCCCTACCTCACATGAAGCTTCCAATGAAGCTTCCGAAGGGGGCTGCGCCCCCTTCGGATTCCCCTTGCCACCCGCGCTGCGTCCGCGCCAGAGGCAGCGCTCACGACGCACGCGCGTATGCCTCTTGGCAGGTGGACCCACGCCCAGCGGCTATGCCTGGTGGATCAGCGCGTCGAGCTTCGGGGACCCGTAGTAACGCATGTAGAGATCGTGGCGCATGTCGCGCAGCGTGGGCACCGCGATCCTGGCCCGGTCGACCAGATCGAGGTCCAGCGTCGCCGACACGATGACGTTCTGCTCGTCGCCGGCCTTGGCGATGACCTCGCCGAAGGGATCGACGATCATACTGGCGCCGAAGTACGACTTCTGCCACTCTTTGCCGGCGCGATTCGAGTACACAGCGAACATGCCGTTATCCACTGCGCGCATGATGTTCAGCGTCTCCCAGTGCACGCCGCCGGCATAGCCAGGCGCCGCCGTCGGACAGAACATGATCTCGGCGCCCAGGATGGCGAGGATGCGGGCCGTCTCCGGGTAGCGCCGGTCGTGGCAGATGATGGTGCCCGCCGTCGCACCGGGCGGGAACGCCGTCTCCCAGACCGAGAAACCTTGGCCGGCCCTGAAGTACAGCTTTTCGAGCACCTGCACGCCGGCGACGTGCGTCTTGCGGTAGACGTCGACCACCGTGCCGTCGGGACCGACCGTGGCCGCCGAGTTGCAGTACACGCCTGGCGCCGCGCGCTCGAAGAGGGGCACGATGACATAGTTGCCGTGGCTCTTGGCGATCTCGCCCACCGCCTTGGTCGTCGGCCCCGGAATGGGCTCGGCGAGGGCGAAGTATTCCGGGTCCTTGGCATAGAACTTCTCGTAGTCGGTGTCGCAGAGCTCGGGCAGCAGGACGATCTGGGCCCCTTGCCGCGAGGCCTTCTCCACCAGCGGCACGAGCTGCTCGATCTTGGCGTCCTTGGACGACCCCGGCAGCGTGCCGGTCTGCACCACAGCGACCCTGATCTCTCGCGCGGCCATTCCTCACCCCCTGCTCTCGCGCGGCGCCATTGGGACTGCGCGGCTCCGCGTCGTGAACGCGCTCATCGGACCGCTGCGCCCGCATCGTGCGCGCCTCGGGCGATCACCGACTTCCCCGACGCAGCCGCCCTTGTTGCATCGCTGGCGTGCGGCGCGCCCCGGCCTCGCCTCTCGGCGGCGCCGCTCCGCCGTGTCTCCCCGTCTCCGTGTCTCCGTGTCTCCGTGTCTCCGTGTCTCCCCTTCCCCGTCTCCCCGCGTCAGGGCAGGGCCGGGGGCGGCGTCAGCCGCGCCGCGTGGCGCGCCGCGCTAGGTAGCGACCATAGCCCGGCCGGCCGACCACCTGCCCACTCTCCATGATCACCTCACCACGCAAGACGGTCATCACCGGCCAGCCCTTCAGCTTCCAGCCGTCGTAGAGCGAGTAGTCGGCGTAGCTCTGGAACACCTCGGGCGTCACCGTGCGCTCCAGGTCGAGATCGACGAGCACCAGGTCCGCGTCCGCGCCGACCTGCAAGCTGCCCTTCCGCGGGTAGAGACCGAAGATGCGCGCCACGTTCGCTGAGCAGACCTCGGAGACGCGCAGCAGCGACAGGCCGCGCTTGTGTACGCCCTCGCTGAGCATCACCGGCAAGATCGTTGCTGTGCCCGGGAAGCCGGCGCTCGTCTTCCAGATGTTACCCGTCTTGCGCTCGCGCCGTCGCGCGGCGTGGTCCGAGCCGATGGTGTCGATGGTCCCGTCGGCGATGCCCGCCCAGAGCGCCTCGACGTCGGAGCGTGTGCGCAGCGGCGGGTTGATCTTGCCCAAGGAGCCAATCGGGTCGTCTTTGGTGCGCGTCAGGGAGTGGGGGCAGGTCTCGGCGTAGACCCGCGCGCCGGGAAAGCGCGCCCGCCAGGCTCGGATCTCGTCCAGCGGCATGGCTCCGCTGATGTGCACGAGGTAGATGGGCGCGCCGGTCTGCTTGGCGTAGAACAGCGTGCGATAGCAGCACTCGGCCTCGACGAAGTCCGGCCGCGACTCGTCCCAGGCCGGCAAGTCGTCGCGCCCGGCCTCCTGAAGGCGCTTGCGGAGCTGCCACACGACCTCGATGTTCTCCGGGTGGATGGCCGCCAGCGCGCCGTCGTAGCGCGCCACCTGCTCGAAGTAGGTGTAAAGATAGCCGTCGTCCGTGCCGGCGAGGTTCAGGTGCGACCCCTCGTCGCCGCGAAAGCTGGTGAAGTACTTGAACGACGTGACGCCGGCCTCGACGTAGCGCGGCATCTCCTCTAGGTGCACCGGTGCGCACGGGACGAGGTGGAAGCCATAGTCGACGTGTGCCCGGGGGTCGGCGGCCTCGCGCGTCTCCTGGTAGAGCGGCAGGTAGCTGCTGCTCGCCATCAGAAAGTGGAAGACGGCGGTCACACCGCCCGCCGCGGCCGAGCGCGTCTCGCTGGCCCACTCGTCGTGGCCATTGCCGAGGCCGATGTGCAGGTGCGGGTCGATCACCCCCGGCATGACATAGCGCCCCGCGGCGTCGATGACGCGCGCGGCCGACGCGCCGCTGCTGGGCGCGAGCAGCGCGGCGATCCGGCCATCCTCGACGACCACGTCGGCCGGGAACATCCCCTGGCCAGGCGAGACGACCGTCCCGCCGCGAATGAGCAACTGCGCTGCCATCGTCGCCTCCTGCGCCTGTTGGCGGCTGTATTCTTTGCCCGCCACTGGCACTTGTCAATAGGCGCGCGCTGCGCTATTGACCGCCAGGGGCTTGTGGGCTAGAATCCCAACACGCTGGGGCCGCCGCCCGGCGGCCCTGCTGGTCGGCGCGCGAGGGGAGGGAACGATGCTCGGCCAGGCGACGGCTACGACCGAAGTCGAGCGGCTGCTCGGCGCCGTGACCCCGACCGTGGCGCGCATCCTCGACCGCTCGCTCAGCGGACACGAGCTGAGCACCGGCGAGGCCGAGACGCTGTTCGGCGTGTACGGTATCGACCTCCATGCCCTCTGCCTCACCGCCGACGAGCTGCGCCGCCGCACCGTGGGCGACGTCGTCACCTTCGTCACCGTGCGCAACATCAACTTCACCAACATCTGCTACACCGGCTGCAAGTTCTGCGCCTTCCGCCGCAGCTTCAACGACGAGGACGCGCACTTCCACTCGCTGGAGGAGATCGCCCAGCGCGCCCAGGAGGCCTGGGACCGCGGGGCCACCGAGGTCTGCCTCCAGGGCGGCCTGCACCCAAAGATGAGCGGCTTCTACTATCGCGATATCGTGCTAGCCATCAAGAAGCAGGTGCCGGACATCCACATCCACGCGTTCTCGCCGTTCGAGATTCAGTACGGCTCGCAGCGCACGGGCATGCCCATCCCTGACTTTCTGCTGATGCTCAAGGACGCCGGGCTGGGCAGCCTGCCGGGCACGGCCGCCGAGATCCTCGACCGCGACATCCGCCAGCAGCTCACGAAGAACAAGCTCAGCGCCGAGAAGTGGGTGGAGATCGTCACAACGGCTCATCGCCTCGGCTTTCGCACGACCTCGACGATCATGTACGGCCACATCGACGGGCCACCGCACTGGGCGGCGCACCTAGTGCTGCTGCGCGACATCCAGAAGGACACCGGCGGCTTCACCGAGTTCGTGCCCCTCGGCTTCGTGCACTGGAACGCGCCGCTCTACCTGGAGGGCAAGGCCCGCCCCGGGCCGACCGGCGGCGAGGACCTTAAGATGCACGCCGTCGCGCGGCTGATGCTGCATGGGCACATCGACAACGTCCAGGTCTCGTGGGTGAAGCTCGGGCCCAAGTTCGCGCAGATGTGCCTGCAGGCCGGAGCGAACGATTTCGGCGGCACGCTGATGAACGAGCAGATCTCGCGCTCCGCCGGCGCGCCGTACGGTGAGTACATGGCCCCCGAGGAGTTCTGCCGGCTCACCCGTGACATCGGTCGCATTCCGGCGCAACGCAGTACCACCTATAACATTTTGAAAG
>JACQUS010000362.1 GCA_016210125.1 Chloroflexota bacterium
ACCCAGTGAGGAGCAGGAGAGCGCGCGGCACGCGGTCGGCCAAGTGGCCCACCGGCACGTCGCTGACCAGCCGCGCGACGCCGAAGAGGGCGAAGACCAGCGTTACCTCGCCGACGCTGAGCCCGAAATCGCGCTGCAGGACCGGCAGCACCGGCGCGACGATGCCCATGCCGAGCTGGGCGAGGAAGCCCATCACGTACTGGGCCAGCAGGGCCGGGACGAGGGTCAAACCGCTCTCCTCACGTCTGCTGTTAGGCTATCATACGCCGGGCGGGCGGAGGTCGAGGCCGCCGCGGCCACGCCTGCCGACGCTGCGCTGGGAAGCCGAGGGTTGCCGCATTGACCGGGTCTGCCGCCAGCGCGAAGAAGACGGGCGGGCGCTCGCGCTTCGTCTGGCTCGTGCTCGTCGTCGCGCTGGCTGTCGGCGTGCTCGGCCCGCGGCTCCCGTGGCCCGCCGATCTCGCGCCGGCCGGCGGCGCGGCGCTGGCAGTGACCGCCGCGGTGGTCATGCTGTGGGCCAGCGGGGCCGTGCCGTCGGCCGTCGCCGCGCTGCTGGCCATCGTGCTCCTGACCACCTCGGGCGCGGCCACGCTGGCCGACGCGCTTCGCGGCTTTGCCTCGCCGACGGTCTTTTTCCTCCTCGGCGTGCTCGGACTGGGGCTGGCGACGGTCGAGTCCGGCCTGGCGCAGCGACTGGCGCAGCTCGTGCTCGCGCGAGCCGCCGGCCGGCCGGGCCAGCTCTTCCGCGATATGGTGATCTCGTTCGCCGCCCTGGCGTTCTTCCTGCCCTCGGCCAGCACGCGCGGCGGGGTCCTCCTGCCGGTCTACGAGGAGGTGCTGCGCTTGCTCGACGTGCCCCGCCACGGCGCGTTGGCTAAGGCGCTGATGCAAGGCCTCTCCGCCCTGAACCGGCTCGGCTCCACGGCGCTGCTCACCGGCGGCGTCACGCCGATCGTCGCCGCGGCGCTCATCGGCGGGATGTCGTGGGGCCGCTGGTTCGTCCTCGTCGCACCGCCGATGTACGTCATCCTCGCGCTCGGCGGGCTGCTGGTCTACGCGCTCTATCGGCCGCGCGCGCCGGCGATCGGCAGCCCGGTGCCGGCTCGCACACCGTGGTCGGCGAGCGAGCGGCGCGCGCTGCTCATCGTCCTGGCCGTCGTGGCCCTGTGGCTGACCGAAGACCTGCACCACCTGCACGCGGCGGTGCCGGCGCTCGTCGGGCTGATCGTCGCCTGCGCGCCGGGCGTCGGCGTGCTGCGCTGGTCGACAGTCGAGCGCAGCCTGGGCTGGTCGAACATCCTCGTGCTGGGGGCCGCGCTCTCGCTGGCCAGCGCGGTGACGACGAGCGGCGCGGCGGCCTGGCTGGCCGGGCCGGCGAAGGGCTTCCTGGGCTCGGTGGCGGCGAGCGCCTGGACGGCGACGCTGGGGCTGCTGGCCGTGTCGTTCGCGTTGCGCATCGTCCTGCCGAACATCGCGTCGTACCTGACGCTGATGATCCCGCTGACGATGGCGCTGGCCAGCGAGCTGGGCCTGAACCCGCTCGTGGCGGCGCTGCTAGTGACCATCGCCGGCGACGCGGTGCTGTACTATCCGGCGCAGTCGCCATCGTCGCTGCTGGTCGCCGAGCGCGGCCACATCGAGTCCGGCGAGGTGCTGCGGCTCGGCTTCCTGATGACGGCGCTGGCGAGCCTGGTCCTGCTGCTCGTCGCCGTGCCGTACTGGGCCTGGCTCGGCGAGCCGCTGGTGCGCGGGCGCTGATGCCATGGTGGCAGTAGGATAGGAGGTAGATGACGCGCGTGCTCTGCATCGAGCCGGTGAAGCTTGCATAGTTGCCTCAACGACTTGCGGCGCCTCGGAGCGTGCGCGCAGCCTGTTTCGCCGTGGCTACGGCGCCGAGGGCGGCCTCCCGAGGGCCGCGGGCCATGCGGACGGGAAGGGGGCCGACGGACGCGAAGCCCCCGATGGGACCGGTTCGCGGGACATGTGGGGGTGCAGTGTGTCGAGGACCACGCTAACCAAACGCGGGCAGACGGTCATTCCGGCCGTGCTGCGGCGCCGCTACGGCATCGTCGAAGGGACGCAACTCGAGTGGCTTGATACGGGCGTCGGGCTGAAGGTCATCCCCGTCCCTGGCGATCCCATCACCGCCCTGCGCGGGATTGGACGGGGTGAGCGGCTCACCGAGCGGCTGCTGGCAGAGCGTCGGCGTGACCGCGCCCGCGAGTGAGCTGTACCTGCTTGACACGCCGTGCTCGTCCACAAAGACCCCGAGTACGGAGCCCTGGCGCCGGCCGTACAGGCGGCAGGTCTGAGCAGCCGCCAGGCGTCACGTGCCCCCGGCGACGCCCTGGCGCCAGGCCACGAAGGCGCGCAGGCCGTCGGCCAGGCTCGTGCTGGCGCGGAAGCCCAGGAGCTGCTCGGCGAGCGCGCCGCTGAAGCGCCGGCGTGTCACGTAGCTGAAGGGCCGAGCCTGCCAGTGGATCGCGCGCGGCGCCCCGTAGACGTCGAGCAGCGTGCCATAGAACTCGTCGAGGGTGATGGCGGACCCGGAGACGACGTTGACCGCCACGTCGCTAGCGTCGGCGGCCACGGCTCGGGCCACGGCGTCGGCCACGTCGCCCACGTAGATCACGTCGTTGACCTCGCGGGGGTCGCCCTCGACCACCGGCACTTCCCCCCGGTCTACCTGGTCGAGGATGCTGAGCAGGAAGCGGGGGAAGAAGCCATACGGGTGCAGGCGTGGCCCGTACACCGTGGCCAAACGCAGGGCGATGTAGTTCAGACCGTACATGTCCTTCAGCGCGCGGCAGAACAGCTCGATCGCGGCCTTGCCGGCGCCGTAGAACGTGCGGGCGCTGAGTGGCGCCTGCTCGTCGATTGGCCGGTCGTCCGGTGGGGCACCATAGACGCTGATCGACGAGGCGAAGACGAAGCGCGCCACGCCGAGCTCGACGGCCAGCTCGAGCAGGTCGTGCGAGGCGACCACGTTGATCTCGAACGCCGGTTTGGGGTCGTGGCGCGCCGGCCACATCAGCATGGCGGCCAGGTGCACGATCGCGTCGCTGCCCGGCACGACCCGCCGTAGGGCCTCGCGGTCGCGCACGTCCGCGGTGACGGTGCGCACGCGGCCGGACGCCAGGGCCGCGGCTAGGTTGCGCTCCTGGATGACCTGGTCGAGGACGACGACCTCGCCGGCCCCGGCCGCGAGCAGCCGCTCGACGACGTGCGAGCCGATCATGCCCGACCCGCCGGTCACCAGGACCCTGGCCCCCTCGATCGCCAGCGCCATGCGTGGTCCTCTCGTCTCCCTCGTCTCCCGCTCTCCGCGTCGGGTGGAGGGCTGGGGTGAGGCCGGCTGCCCTAGACCTTACCGCCCTCTAGGCGCAGGAAGTCGTAGTCGACCAGGCGGTCCAAGCCGGCGCGCATGCCCTCGACGCGCACGATTTCGTTCACCTCGAGGTTCTCGAGGTTCGCCTGCGGGCCGAAGGCTTTGATCAACCAGAGCGGCAGCTCAGGAAAGGCCGCCGGGCCGCCCTCGAAGCACAGGTGCTCGTGGCCGATCGCCGCGGCGATCTCCACCAGCACGTCGCCCTGGCCCTCGGCTTTGAGCAGCGCGATGTCCGCTTTCTCGATGACCACCTTCTTGGCCCCGCGGTCGAGG
>JACQUS010000034.1 GCA_016210125.1 Chloroflexota bacterium
GGCGTAGACCGGCCAGGTCAGGTAAGGCCGCGCTGGTGTCTCTCCGCCGGCGATCGTAGCCCTCGTCTGTCCCTCAGCGCATCGATTAAACCACAGCGCAGGCCCCGTGCGGAATCCCCCCAGCCGTCGGCTTGCGCCAGCACGGCCGTGGGCGGCACAATCGAGCGCAGAGAGGGGGTTGTCTGCCTTAGCCCGCGGCCGGCCGGCAGGAGGTACCCCATGCCGCTCCGTGGAGACGTGCCGTGCGCCTGCTGCGTCTACTCGCCGACCTCGGCGCCGGGCTGGTCGCTGGCCTCGTCGCGGCGCTGCTGATGACCACCGTGATGGCCGCCCTGCGCTACGCCCTCGGCATTCCGCCGCCGGCCGAGCTGTTCGGCGACCGCGTCGGGCCGCACCTCGACGTCGACACGTTCATCGGTCTGATCAACCAATATGGCGGCTACAACCAGCTCAAGCAGCTCGGCGCCGGCTCGGTGATCGCTGGGCAGCTCGCCGTCGGCCTGCTCATCGGCCTACTCTACGCCGTTCTGGTCGGCCGCGAGCGCGCGCGCCGCCCGGCGAAGGTCTGGCCACTGGGCATCAGCCGGCGCAGTGTGCGCGCGGTGGTCGTCGCCGTCGGCCTGCTCTATGTGCTCTCGCTGGCGCTGCTCTGGCCGGTGCTCGGCATCAGCTACCGCGGCCTGCCGCCGGGGCCGGCGGCCTGGGCCACGGCCGTGGCCATGCTCGTCGCCTATGCCAGCTACAGCGGGGCGCTACTCCTCGGCTACCGCCTCATGACCAGCCGCACGCCGCTGCGCCGGCCGGCGATGCTCGGTCGGCCGATCGGCCGCCGTGCCGTGGTCGTCGGCGGCGTCGCGCTGGCGCTGGCGCTGGCCTCGCGCGAGCTGATCGAGCGCCTGTTTCGCATGGCCACCTTCGACTACGACGGCATGCAGGTGCGCGGGCCGGACATCGCGCCGATCACGCCCAACGAGCGCTTTTACATCGTCACCAAGAACATTATCGACCCGCGCGTCGCGCGCCCGGTGTGGCGGCTCGAGATCGCCGGGCAGGTGCGCCAGCCGCAGACCTACACCTTCGAGGAGCTGGCGACCCTGCCGCCGACGACGCAGGAGACGACGCTGATGTGCATCAGCAACCCCGTCGGCGAGGGGCTGATGAGCAACGCCGTCTGGACTGGCGTGCCGCTGCGCGCGCTCATCGCCGCGGCCGGCCCGCTGCCGGGCGTCGTGCGCGTCGTGCTCCAGTCGGTCGACGGCTACACGGACACGGTGGCCTTCGACAAGGCCACGCACCCGACCACGCTCGTCGCCTACGCCATGAACGGCGAGCCACTGCCCCAGCGCCACGGCTACCCGGTGCGCGCCGTCGTGCCAAACCTCTACGGCGAGAAGAGCGTCAAGTGGCTGACGCGCGTCGAGCTCGTGGGTTACCAGGCCCAGGGCTTCTACGAGCGCCAGGGCTGGGGGCCGACGTTCGTCGTGCCGACCACTGCGCGCCTTGACGCGCCACACCACGAGCAGCGCTTCGCGTTCGGCCCCGACCTCGCCGTCCTCCTCAAGGGCGTGGCCTTCGCCGGCGAGCGCGGCGTGGCGCGCGTCGAGGTGAGCTTCGACGACGGGCGCACGTGGCAGCCGGCGCGGCTCGACTACGTCGGCTCGCCCCTCGCGTGGGTGCTCTGGAGCCACACTTGGCGGCCGGAGCGGCCCGGGACCTATCGCCTGGTCGTCCGCGCCACCGACGGCACGGGCCGCATCCAGACCCCGGTCGAGCGCGGCACCGTGCCCTCGGGCGCCACCGGCTACCACCGCATCACCGCGCTCGTCGAGGCCTAAGGGTTTTTCCCCGATAGGCGCCCGCGCGTTCCAAGCCGCACAAGGCGAGACGCGCGGGCGCGGCGCGGGCAAAAAATCGGGGATTTTACCCGATGGCGCGCGACGCGCCGCGCTGCTAGCCTGAACCCTCGGGCACGCAGGAGGGTCATACAGGTGGGTCCGCTGATCGTCGTCGCCGTTTCCACGGCGTACCTCATCGGGGCGCTGGCCGCGGTGTGGGCCGTCGCCAAGCTCGCCGCTATCGAGGAGCGCTAGGGACGCGACTGCGCCAGCGGCCGGCCACGGGTCGGCGCGCGGCGCGCCAAGAGACCAAGAGGTCTCCTCCCACTTTCTGAATCGCCACGCGTGGGCTGCACGGGATGGGGTTGTGGGGCACGCGTGGCGATCTTGTTTTCCACTGGCTTGACCGGCAGGCACGCCCCTGCCATGCTGGGGCGCGATGGACGTGCAGGAGCGTCGGCAGTCCTACCGCTGGGTCATCCTCGGCCTGGCCCTGCTGACCGTCGCCACGGCCTACGGCGTGCGCAACTCCTTCGGCGTCCTCCTCTTGCCGCTCCAGGCCGAGTTCGGCTGGAGCCAGAGCGCGACGATCGGCGCCTACACGATCCACTGGCTGGCGTTCGGTCTGAGCGCGCCGTTCTTCGGCGGCCTGGCCGACCGCCTCCGGCCGCGGCTGATGATGCCGGTTGCCGCGCTGGCCCTGGCGCTGGCCCTGGCCCTGGCCACGCAGGTCCGCGAGCTGTGGCATTTCTACGCGATGTACGGCCTCGTCCTCGGCGCCGGCGTCTCCGCGCTGGGTATGCCGCCCCACGCGGCCATCGTCGCGCGCTGGTTCACGACCCAGCGCGGCACGGCCTACGCCGTCCTGAACGGTGGCGTGAGCCTTAGCCTGCTGCTCGCCGGACTGGCGCAGTGGCTGACGCTGCACTATGGCTGGCGCGCCGCGCTCGTGGGGATCGGCGTGCTGCTGGCCCTCATCGTCGCGCCGCTGACGGCGCTGCTACACCGCGGCGCGCGGCCCGAACCGGCCCGCCCGGCGGCGGGGGCTGCCGCGGCGGGTTCTGGGTCGACGGCGAGGGGCGGCCCGGCGGTGAGAGAGCGGATCGGCGCGCCGGAGCAGCCCGCCGCAGCCCGCACGCTGCGGCGCGTCCTGCGCAGCCGACCGTTTTGGCTCGTGTTCGCCACCTACGTGCTCTATACGGCCCAGCAGCACATCCTCATCGTCTACCAGCTTCCCTACCTGGTGACCCGTGGCTACGACCCGCTGCTGGCCGCCTCGGTGCTCTCGGGCACGGGCCTGGCGAACATGCTCGGCCTGGCCAGCAGCGGCCCACCCTCCGAGCGCCTTGGGCGCGAGGTCGTCGTCGGCGCCGGGGTCGCGCTTGTCCTCGTCGGCGTCGGCGCACTTTTCCTAGCCGGCCAAGGCGTGTCGGCCGTCCTGCCGGTGTACGCGCTGGCCTACGGCTGCGGGCTGGGGCTGATCAGCCCGCAGCTCTCCGCGTCGGCGGCCGACCTCTTCGCCGGCCCGCGCTTCGGGACCATTTACGGCTCGTTCAACCTCGCCGCTGGTCTCGGCGGCGCGCTGGCGCCATGGCTCGTCGGCCGCCTGGTCGAGGCGACCGGCCAGCACGACCTTGCCCTGGCAACCGTGGCGCTGCTCATCCTCGGCCCCGGCATGCTCATCTGGCTCGCCGCTCCCCGCCGCTACCGGCAGGCGCCGTCGGCCATGGGCTGACGGAGGCGCCGGTGGCTTGCAGAGCGGTGACGATCGTGTGCATACCCCTTTCCAGGGCGGCCGCCGTGAGCCAAACTTAGTGTGGGGTATTCTGCCGTTGAGGGCTATGCTCAGCCTCATGCTCATCGGTCGGTGATACGCGCTCTGGCCGGATGCTTCCACATTGTCATGCTGAGCCGCAGCGGAGCGGCGGCGAAGCATCCGCAGCCAGGTAGCACACGAGCCAACGGGTCGCGGATGCTTCGCGCCCTGCGGGCGCTCAGCATGACAGAAAAGAGCATCAGACCTGCGGAATCGGCACGAGAGGAGGGAGAGCCACAGTGCGCTACTGGCTGCTCAAGACCGAGCCCGACTGCTACAGCTACGCCGAGCTGGAGCAGGAGCGCGAGACCACGTGGGACGACGTGCGCAACGCGCTGGCGCAGCGCCACCTGCGCGAGGCCGCCGACGGCGACGTGTGCGTCATCTACCACACCGGCGACGAGCGCGCCGCCGTCGGCACGGCGCGGGTCGTGCGCGGCGCCTATCCCGACCCGGAGCACCCGGAGCGCACGGTCATCGACGTGGAGATCGGCGAGCGCTTCCGCCGGCCCGTGCCCCTGGGCGTGCTCAAGGA
>JACQUS010000384.1 GCA_016210125.1 Chloroflexota bacterium
GGCTTGGCCGGCTCGGCGGCCGGCTTCGCCGGCTGCGCCGCGGGCTTGGCCGGCTCGGCGGCCGGCTTCGCCGGCTGCGCCGCGGGCTTGGCCGGCTCGGCGGCCGGCTTCGCCGGCTGCGCCGCGGGCGCCTGCGGCGACGCCGACGCACAGGCGCTGAGAACGAGCACTACGACGACGCACAAAGCAGACAGACTTCGCCATCGCACGGGCCTTCCTCCTTCGCGATCGCCTCGCGTGTCTTCCCCAGCGAACGTGCCGACATCGCGGACGGATCGTCGGGCGTCGTACTCCGAACCTCCTCTAGATAACGGCTACCACGGCGGCAGGCAAGCGTCTATCATGCCGAGAGCCAAAATCGTCGAGCCTTTTTTGGCTCTCGGGGACTATGCACCGTCGCGGTCCTTCGCGTACCATGCATGAGAACGAGGCATGCCGTTGTCTCTCCATGCCGTTGTCTTTCGCCGTCGTCTTTCATGGAGGCTTGGGCCATGCACGAGCCGACCGCCACGATGGAGCAGCCGGCGCCGAGCGAGACCGCCTGGGCGCCGCCCACGTCGGACGCGACTCAGGACTTCGAGCACCCCATCCTGATGCTCTGCGCCGAGAAGGTAGTGGCCCTGCTACCGGCGCGTGCCGCCGCGCTGCTCGTCGCCAATCACGCCAGCGCAAGCCCGGTGTGCGTGGCGAGCGCCGGCGACCCCCCGCTGGCGTCCCTCGGCGGCGAGGACGTGCGCTGGCACGTCGCGCCGCCGTCGCCGCTCCTCGCCACCCTCGACGACATCTGGTGGGCGCAGGGTCCCGGGCAGGTGGCGCAGGTGGCCGTGCCGCTGCGCATAGGCGGCCGAACCGTCGGTGCGCTCGTGGCCGAGGGCGACGCGGTGGGCGCCGCGGGCAGCGAGCGGCTGAAGCGCCGCCTGCGCCACCTGGCGGACCTTTGCGCGGCGAGCTTCGGCCTCGTGACCCAGTCCGCCCGCACGGCGCGCAACGCGCAGCGCGCGCTGGCACTCGAAGAGATCCTGCGCGAGCTGGACGTGCCCCTCCCGCTGGAGCGCACGCTTGACACCATCCTCAAGCGTGGCCTGGAGCTGGTGCCCTGCGACCTCGCGTTCATCGCCCTGCACGATCCGGAGCGCGCCGAGCTGGTGATCGCCGCGGTGCTCGGCGCGCTGCACCCGCGCTTTCGTGGCGCCCGTGTGCCGGTCGGGGAGGGCCTGAGCGGCATGGTATTCGCGGCGCGCCGGCCGCTGCACGTGCTCGACTACGGCAGCGACGCGCGCGTCAAGGACAGCAAGCTCCGCCATCTGGTCGACGCGGAAGGCTTGCGCTCGCTGCTCGGCGTGCCCATCATCGCCACGCAGGAGACGCTCGGCATCCTGTGCGTCAGCCGTCGGCGGGCCACGCCGTTCGGCGAGGACGACGCCCGGCTGCTGCAGGGCTTCGCCTACCACGCCGGCGTGGCGCTCGAACGGCTGCGCCTGTCCGAGCGCGAGCGGCAGGCCATCGGCGCATTGGCGGAGGCCAACCAGACGCTCCAGCGCCAGTACGCCTTGCTCGAGCGTATGACCACGATACACACCCGCCTGACGCAAGTGATCCTGGAGGGCGGCAGCCTCGAGGGCATCGTGCGCACGCTGGCCGAGGTGCTCGGCTGCGCCGTCGCCGTCGCCGCGCCGTCGCTTCAGACGCTCGCCCACGCCGCTGCGGGCGACGCCGCCGCCGCGGAGGCCATGTCGGTCGCCAAGTCGGTCGAGGCTTTTCTCGATCCCGCGGTCCTGGACAACCTTCGACAGCTTCGCCGCGTCGTCAGCTTGCCCTCCGCGCCGGAGGTCGGACACGAGGCCTTCTACGCCGTCGCGCCGATCGTCGCCGGAGAGGAGCTCTTGGGCTACCTCTGCGCCGCGTGCCAGAAGCACAGCTTCGGCGATCCCGAGCTTCAGGCGCTGGCGCACGGCGCGGCGGCTGCTGCCCTGGAGCTACTGCGTCAGCGCGCGCGGTACGAGGGCCAGCTCCACGCCCAGGCTGACCTCCTCACCGATCTTATCGCTGGCGACTACCAGAGCGACGGCGAGGTCAAGCACCGTGCCCTGGGCCTCGGCTACGGCCTCGACCGCCGGCACGTCCTGCTCGTCGTCGACGTCGACGCCCTGTCCGAGCACGTCCGCAGCCGCCGCGTTGACGAGCGATCGGTCCAGCAGCTCAAGCAGGCGCTGCTCGCCACGGTGCGCCAGGCCCTCGAGGACCAGGGCCTGCGGGGGCTGCTGCTGGCGCGCAGCGACAGCGTCGTGCTGGCTGTGCCGCTGTCCGAGAAGCGCGAGGTAGACCCGCGGCAGTTCGCGCGCGGCCTGGCGGAGTGCATCCAGCAGGCTGCCGCGCCCCGGCTGCTCGGAGCGTCACTCTCGGTGGGCATTGGCCGGCTGTGCGCGAAGCCGGCCGACTTCCAGCAGGCCTACCAGGACGCCCAGCGCGCCCTGAGCGTCGCCAAGGCCAGCGGGCGTCGGGGCTGTGTGCTCAGCTACACCGACCTGCGCATGTATCGCGCGCTGTTCGCGGCCAAGGATCCGGCCACGCTGCGCGGCGTGACCGAGGAGCTCCTCGGCCCGCTCCTGGCGGTCGGCAAGACGAAAGGCGACATGCTCCTCCAGACGCTCGAAGCCTTCTTGCGCCACAACGGCCTGCTGAAGGCCACTGCCGATGCGCTCCACCTCCACCCGCACTCGCTGCGCTACCGCCTCGGGCGCATCGAGGGCCTGCTCGGCGTGGACCTCGCCGATGCCGAGACGCGCCTCCACCTGCACCTGGCCCTCCGCGTGCACCGCTTCCTCCAAAGCGGCACGCTGTAGGGCGTGTTTGCATCGCCGGGCTGGGCCTCGCGTGGGGCGCTATGCCGCGGCTGACTGCAGACGCAGCCCAGCGCGCGTCTGTCCACGCGGGACGAAAAACTGCCCCATGTTTCTGGCCCAGCATCCATAGCACGGCCCTCTCGGCAGAGGTTATAAGCGACCTAGCGGCGCTCTGTCGACCGCCGCGCGTTGGGCGAGAACGCCCGCGGCCCGTGCGGACGAACGGTGCGCATGTCCGCGTGATCCCGGGGCGAATGAGCAGCGGCTGCGCCGCAGAAGGAGACCAGAGGGGGCGAAGCCCCCTCTGGGGCCAACTCGGAGTGGGGCGGAGCGACCGCCGAGGACCACGTTGAGACAGGACCACGTTGAGACAGGACCACGTTGAGATTGGCGCAGAGGGCCGATGCCCCTGTCGAGCCCAAAGGAGGCGACGGTGACCGAGACGATGCTGCCCGATGCGCTGCGCGCGGCCGGTGAGGTTGACCTGCACGGGCTCGCGGGCGTCCGCGAAGACGACATGGTCGAGTACGTGCACAGTGGGCTGGAGCGCCTGCCGGGCTATCTCGAGCTGTACGCGAGATACCTCAAGCAGCGCTGGGATGTGTACGAGCTCGACTTCACCCAGGACCGTTACGACTGGCACGAGCGCATGGGCGACGCCGAGCGCGCCGCGATGCTCATCGCCAGCGGACGCTTCATGCACGGCGAGCGGGCAGTCGAGGTGACCCTGGCACCGCTGCTCCTGGGCGGGACCGAAGAGCAGAAGATCTATCTCACCAGCCAGATCGAGGACGAGGCCCGCCACGTGATCTTCTTCGAGCGCTTCCGGCGCGAGGCCATCGGGTTCGCGAGCGCCAGCGTGGACGAGGCCCTCGACGGCGCGTATGAGGAGTACCACTACGGCGGCGAGGCAATCTTCAACCACGCCTTGCTCGCCCAACTCGGCCACTGCCTCGCACGTGACCCGCAGGACATGCACAACCGCGTGCGCTACGCGACGGTCTACTTCTTCTGGACCGAGGGCGTACGCGCGCTCAGCACGTTTCAGTTGCTGCTCAACTACTGTCGTGAGAGCAACGTCTTGCCGGGCTTCTACACCGGGCTCATCGCCACGACGCGCGACGAGTCGCGGCACGTGCAGTTCGGGCTGCGCCTCCTGCACGACGCCATCCACGCCGACCCCACGCTCGTCGCCGACGTGCACGAGGCGCTGCGCACGCTCGTCAGCATCAACGCCGCGATCAGCCTCGAAACGTTCAACCCCGAGGCGCTCGGCTGGACCACGGAGCGCGCTCGTCAGACGGTGATTCGCAACCTGTACCGCAAGCTCGACTGCATCGGTGTTCGGCTGCCCGACGACATCGAGACCTCCCTTGGGTACGTGCAGGCCGGATTGGGGGAGTGATGACACCATCCGTCGGAAGGGAGGGCCGGGCACCATGACGCAGGACGCCTTTTGGAGCGCAGCCTGGGCCGAGGCGCTGCGCGCGTGCATCAACTGTGGCCGCGCGCCGGAGGAGCGAGCGCAGATCAGGCGACCGGAGGCGTACTGGCAGGCCATCGACAGAGGACGCCAGACCTTCGGCGGCAGCTTGGTGCTGGGCATCCGCGACGTGCCGCGCGGCCAGTCGGCGTACCTCACGCTGGCCTTCGACGGCGGCGCGTGCACCGCGGCCCGCCTCGGCGCGCAGTCGGACGGCGCGGAGCCGCGCTACGTCCTCGCCGGCACGCAGGCCGACTGGCAGGCCATGGCCCGCGACGGCAACCTGCTGCGCGGCATCATGTACGGCACCCTTCGCCTCGACGCCGGCGACCCCATAGCCTTCTTCAAGGACATTTGCTTCTTCCTCGAGGTGCTGGCCTGCCTGGCCCGCGTGCCCACCACGTTCGCCGACGGTGCAGCCGCGTGATCCCGCTTCGTCGCTCAGGTGGCCGCTCCCGCGATGCGCTCGGGCGCTGAAACACTGCCGTCGGCGCGCCGCCCGCGGCGCCTCAACACGAGCGGCGCGTGCGTTTGCGACTACCTTGACGCGCGCAAGGCGCCGTCGGCGAGGCACCGAATGTAGCGCCGAGGCTCGACCCAGCCCCCGCGCTACGGCCCCTTTGCACACGCACCTGAACGCAAGATCTCGGCCCGCCGCCGTAGTGCGCCGTCCGGACGCCTAGACGCGCGTATCCCGACCGGCGGCGGGCGGGACGCTGGCGCTCCCGACTCGCGCGTCGGCGCGCCGATCTCCGAGCCGAGCGCGCCGAGCAGCTACCGATCACCTTGTTCGCGCTGACCGCGCAGGCAAGCAGCCGCGCGGTTTTCACCCGTGCGCTGGGAGACAGACGGCAAAACGTCTACAATGCACGAGCATTCGTCCCCGGCACGCGGGACTAGGGAGATCACGAGCATGGAGTACGGGGCGCTCTTCGCCGCGCTGAAGGAGCTGACCGACATCCCCGGTACCTCGGGCTACGAGCACGAGGTCGTTCGCTATCTGGTGGACCGCATGCGCCCCCTGGCCGACCGCGTCGAGGTGGATGCCCTGGGCAACGTCTACGCCGTCGTCGACGGCCGCGCGCCGGAGCTCCGCGTCATCTGCCCGGCGCACAGCGACGCCGTGGGCCTCTTCGTGAAGCACGTCGAGCCCAACGGCGCGCTGCGCGTCGGCGGCGTTGGGGCCACGCCGGCGTATCTCGCCTACGGCCAGCGGGTCGTCGTCGATGCGGTGCCACAGGCGGTGTACGGCGTCGTCGGCACATGGCCCGGGCACATGGGCTTCGACGGCCAGTCGCACGTGCCCTCCAGCCACGACCAGCTCTTCGTCGACGTCGGCGCGGACTCGGCGGCGGACGTCGCGGCCATGGGCATCCGGCCCGGCCAGCAGGTCACGTTCGACCGCCCGCTCGTGTACCTGGGCGACCCGGCCAAGGGCGTCGTCAGCGGCCGGGCGCTCGACAACCGCGCGGGCTGCCTCGTGCTGCTCGAGACCCTGCGCGCACTGCGCGAGTCTCGCGCAGCCGTCGAGCCGACGGTGTACCTCGTGGCCTGCAGCCAAGAGGAGGTCGGCCTGCGCGGAGCCGCCGTCGCCGGCCCGCACGTCCAGGCGCACGTGTGCATCGGCGTGGACGGCACCATCTCGGCGGCCGGCGCCGGCAGCGCCGCCGACCCCGGCGCCATCGCGCGGGCGGCGGTGCCGACCGTGCTCGGCGGCGGCGTCGGCATCAGCTTCTACGACATGTCGGCGACGCGCGCTCGCGGCCTCATCGCCAATCCGAAGCTCAATCAGTGGCTCATCGACGTGGCCCAGCGCCACGCCATCCCCTTCCAGTACGAGGGCCACATCCCCTACATCACGTCCGACGCCAGCGCCGTGCAGCTCGCCGGCCGCGGCGGCTGCCCGTCGACGACGCTGAAGGTCCCGACGCGCTACACGCACGGGCCGGTCGAGACCTGCCACCTGGGCGACATTGCCAGCGCCATCCGCCTGCTGACGGAGGCGCTGCGGGCGATCACGCCGGGCCTGGACCTCAGCGTGGGCTGAGCGCGCCGTCTGCTGGCGAGGGAGCGGCCGGCGACCTCTCCCCGGGGCTTTGGGTCAATTCGTGCCGGCGCGCGCTCCACAGCGCAACGCTCGTGCTGTGGTCGTTCGCGTCGGCCCCATACGCGCCGCCGCTCGCGCGCCGGCCTTTATACCGATTCCCCGCGAAGGCTTCCTACGCGTCGCCCTCGTACCCCGCGTAACGCCGCCGCATGAAGCGGTCGACGAGCGCCGGCGCGACGAGCATGAGCGCCGCCAGCATGATCAGCACGATGGCGATCGGCCGCTGGATAAAGAAGGCGAGGTCCCCGTGGGCCATGAGCATCGTGCGGTTCCAGTTGGCCTCGGCTAGCGGGCCGAGGATGAGCGCCAGCACGAAGGCCGCCGGGCCGAAGTCGAACTTCTGGAGCACGTAGGCGATCAGTCCGGCGATGAGCATCACCCAGACGTCGAACAGGCTCGACCCGCCGGCATACGAGCCGATGACCGCGAAGGCGAAGATGAACGGCAGCAGCACGGCTTTCGGCGCCAGGACGAGCCACGCGCCCAGTCGCGAGGCGATCAGCCCGAGCGGCAGGATGGCCAGGCTGACGAAGAAGAAGCCAATGAACGTCGTGTAGACGATGTCCGCGTTGCGCTGGAAGAGCAGCGGGCCGGGCTGGAGCCCCTGGAGGTACAGCGCGCCGATGAACAGCGCCGCGCCGGCGCTGCCCGGGATGCCCAGCGCGAACGTCAGCACCAGGTCGCCGCCGACGCAGGCATTGATGGCCGTCTGCGGGCCGGCAATGCCCTCCGGCGCGCCCTGGCCGAAGCGCTCCGGCGTCTTCGACGAGCGCTTCTCTACATCGTAGGAGATGTACGAGGCGATCACCGGCCCGGCGGCCGGCGCGATGCCGATGATGAGGCCGATGACGCCCGAGCGGATCATGGTCACCGCGAGCCGGCGCCACTCCGCCAGCGTCGGCAGCATGCGCCCGACCAGCTCGGGCAGCTTGACCGGCCCGACGGCCTCCTCGGCGTAGCGCAAGATCTCCGGCACGGCAAAGGTGCCGATGAGCAGCGGGACGAACTCGAAGCCGGCCTGGAGCTCGAAGAAGCCGAACGTGAAGCGCGTGTAAGCGCTCACCGGGTCCATGCCCACCGTGCCCACGAGCAGCCCCAGGCAGGCGACGACCAGGCCCTTCAGCACGCTGCGCCCAGCGAGCGAGGACACGATGCCCAGGCCGAAAACGGCCAGCGCGAAGATCTCCGGCGGGCCGAAGCGGAGGGCCATGGCGGCGAGCGGCGGCGTGAAGAACAGCAGGACGAAGGCACTGGCCAGGCCGCCGACCGTGGAGGCCGCCGCGGCGATGCCCAGCGCCTTGGCCGCCTGGCCGCGCTGGGTCATGGCATAGCCGTCGAGCGTCGTCGGGACGTTCGCCGGATCGGGGATGCGCACGAGGATCGCCGAGATGGCCCCGCCGTAGACGCCGCCGGCGAGCATACCGCTGAGCGCCAGTAGCGCCGGGACCGGCGGCATGCCGAAGGTCAGCGGCAGCAGCAGCGCCAGGCCCATCGTCGGCGTGAGGCCCGGCAGCGCGCCGACCACGACGCCGGCGGCCGTCCCGAGGACGATGGCGAGCAGGTTCTGGAACTCCAGCACGCGCGTCAGGCCGAGGGCGATGCCTTCCCACATGGCCGGCTAGCTCAGGCTGACATTCAGCATGCGCACGAAGACAACCCACAGGAGCAGCACGCTGCTCGGCGCGATGAGCAGGATCAGCCACCGCGGCCGCAGCCCCAGCAGCCACATCATCACCGCGAAGTAGAGCCCCGTGCTCAGCACGTAGCTGACGCGGCCGATCGAGCCGACGTACACCATGGTGAAGCCGACGACCCAGAGCACCGTGGCCGTCGCCCCCGGGCCGGCGCTGTGCCAGTAGATGCCGCGCAGCCCGCCCTCGAGGGCCACGTTGCGGACCAGCAGCCCCAAGCTCAGCACGCCCATGAGCAGCGCGACGGCCCGCGGGAAGGTCCCAGGGCCATCCGGCATCGCCAGCGCCTCCTGGAACAGGAAGGCGCTGGCAGCCAGCATGACCAGGGCCACGGCCCAGTCGGCGCGCGCGCGGGCCACTGCGGGCGGCTCTACTGCGCCAGGATGCCCAGCTTCGCGACCAGCGCCTTGTAGCGCGCATCCTCGCTGGCGACCAGCTTGGCGCTGTCGGCGGTGTTGCGATAGACGATAGGAATGGCCGCCTTCTCGAGGTCCTTCTTGGCGTCCGGATCGTCCAGCGCCTTCTTGAAGGCGTCGTGCAGCGCGGCGACGACGTTGTCCGGCGTGCCGGCCGGCACGCCGACGATGCGCCACACGCCGTGCTCGACGTTCAGCCCGACCTCACGCAGCGTCGGCGCGTTGGGCACATCTGGTAGGCGCTTCTCGTCGAAAACGGCCAGCATGTTGATCTGCCCGCCCTCGTAGAAGGCCTTGGTCTCCGACCAGTACAGGATGCCCACGTCGACGTCGCCGGCAATCAGCGCCTGGCGCGCCGGTGCACCGCCGTCGAAGGGCACGCGCGCGAAGCGCATGCCGGACGCGTCCTCCAGGATCGCCCGCGCGAAGTCCTGGCCGCCCCAGGCCACGCCAACGCCCATGCGCAGCTTGCCCGGATTCTGCTTGGCCTTGTCGAACAGGTCGGTGAGCTTCACGTCGAATGGTCCGCCCTTCTTCACCACCAGGACGTTCGGCTCATACGTCGCCTGGATGACCGGCTTGAACGAGTCGAGCTTGTAGGGCAGGCCCTTCCGCAGGTAGCCATCGAGCACCGTCGGGTTGACCATGAAGAACAGGGTATGGCCGTCGGGAGCCGCCCGCGCTACGGCCGCCACGCCGGTCGCTCCGGCGGCGCCGGTGATGTTCTCCACGACGATCGGCTGGCCGAGGTACTTCTCGGCGTACTTCGACAGGATGCGCGCGTTCACGTCCACCCCGCCGCCGGCGGCGTACTGGACGATGAACTTGAGCGGCTTGCTGGGCTTCCAGGCCGCCTCGGCTGGCTTGGCCGCCGGCTGCGGCGCTGCGGCGGCCGGCTTGGCCGGCTGCGCCGCAGGCTTGGCCGGCTCGGCGGCCTTCGCCGGGGCCGGCGCCGCGGCCGGCTCGGCCGGCTTGCTCGCCGGCGCGGCGGGCGCCGCGGCACAGGCCGCCGCGGCGAGCACGAGCGCCAGCGCGATCACCAGAGCGATCACCCGAGACATAGGCTCATCCTCCTCTGAAAACGTCTTTGCTCTCCTGCGCGGGCGCCACGGACGATGAAAACCGTCTCGCCGGAAGGCGACATGCCCCCCACCCCAGGAAGCGGTTCCAAAGGGGGCGATGCCCCCTTTGGATACCCCTTCACCCC
>JACQUS010000354.1 GCA_016210125.1 Chloroflexota bacterium
CTCTTCCTCTCTGATGAGCATGGCCCTAGCCGGCTGCCCCGCCCCCCGGGAAGGATCTCCAAACGGGGCGCAGCCCCCTTTGGATTCCCCCTTATCTTCTTCGCGCGCGCAGTCGCCGCGGAGAGGCATTGCACACGCCGCGGCGGGCCATAGGCGAACTCAGGCCCTCATCACACTGCGGTGTCATGCGCGCCGGCTCTGCAATTGCCGAGGCGGGTCATCGAATGACGAACAGGCTGTGCGTGTCGGCCACGTTCGATAGGAGCTCCGGCCCGTCCGGCGTGACGAGCACCTGGTCCTCGATGTGGTACACGGCCTCGCCGGGTACTACGGCGGCCGGCTCCACGGCGAAGACCATGCCCGGCTCGACGACCTCGCGGGCCAGGGGCTGGATGCGCGGGTTCTCGTGCAGCGCCACGCCCGTGCTGTGGCCGACGTGCGAAAGTCTGAGGGCGAAGCCGGCGCGCTCCAGGTCGGCGTTGGTCGCCGTGAAGACCTCGGCCAGCGCAACGCCTGACCGCAGGCGATCCATGGCGCGGCGGTGGACCTCGGCCGCGCGCGCGTAGGCGTCGCGCACGCCGGGGGGCGGCGGGTCGACCACGGCCATGCGGTACAGGTGGGCATA
This sequence comes from Chloroflexota bacterium, assembly GCA_016210125.1. Classification (GTDB taxonomy): domain Bacteria; phylum Chloroflexota; class UBA6077; order FW602-bin22; family JACQUS01; genus JACQUS01. The sequence goes on from JACQUS010000354.1 coordinate 626, forward strand.
GTAGCCATCGTACGTGGCGCGCAGGTTGGCGCGCACCAGGTCGCCGGGCGCAAGCTGGTAGCGGCCGCCGGTGTGGTGGATGGTCAGCAGGTTGGCGCCCGCGGCCAGGCCCCACGAGAGGTCCTGGAACTCGCCCTGCGAGAGGCGCACCAAGTTGGCGACCGTCGTGGCCACGAGCTGCTGCTCGCTATCGCCCGGGCGCGCTGTGTGCAGCATTGCCCACAGCGCGCGGTCGACGCCCTGCGCCGCAGCGCGCATCGCCGCTATCTCCTCGGCCGTCTTCACCGCCCGCGCGCGGTCGAGCGCCCTGTCGCCCTCGGCGAGCTGGCAGGAGGGCAAAGCGACGCGCAGGGTCTCTTCGTGCGCCGCCGGCAGGTGCCGCCGCTCCACGCCGATGCGCCCGCGGGCCAGGCCGAGCGCTCGCAGCGCGGCGGCCAGCGCGTCCGTCGGCCGCTCGCGGAACTCGGCGTACAAGTGTAGCGCTACCCCTGGCGGCGCGTGGCGGCGAACGAAGCTCTCCTCGACGCCGCAGGCGACGAAAGCCGCTAGACCGTCGGCCGTCCAGACGGCGAAGGCCAGCCGCTCGCGAATGTGCTGCATGCTGAACAGCTTGACGCCCGAGAGGTAGAAGACGCCCTCGGGCGAGGAGGCGACCAGGGCGTCCAATCCGGCGTCGGCCAGCGCAGCGCGCAGGCGCTCGGCGTTGGGCATCGCCCGTGCAACTCCTCGTGCTCCCTGCGAGGCGAGCGCGTCGAGGCGCCCGCCGCACCACGCCGCGGCGGGGCCGGACGCTAGTCGCCGCTACGGGGCGGGTGCTCCGGCTCCTCCGGCAGGTGACTCAGCACGGCGGTCGCCGCCAGCAGCGCCAAGCCGATCGCCAGGCCGAGCCGATTGCCATTCGCCGCGGCCACCGCGGGAAGGATCAGGCTCAGCGCCATCAACACCAGTAGCCCAGGGAACATCCGTGCACTCCATCGCTGGTCGCGCCGCGAGACGAAGGAGTGCCGGTCGAGCCGCGCGTGCCAAGTCCGTACCACCACTCCGAGCTCCGCAAGGGGCGCCGTTTCGACCCTGGCATGGTAGCACACGGGGCGGCCGGGCCGCGACCGCCGCGGGGCCGGTCGACCGCTGCGGGCGTAGGCCCTCCGGGGCGCGGAGGCGATGATCACGTCGGTCCGGCGGGCGACTCAGCGCCGCAGGAAATGGCGCTCAAGCTGGTTTTGGCTCAGGTGCAAGATGGCCGGCGCGCCGTGCGGGCACGTCTGCGGCAGGGCCGTCGCCTCGAGCTGGAGCACCAGCTCGCGCATCTCCTCGCGCGAAAGCACCTGGCCGCGTTTGACCGCGCTGCGGCAGGAAAGTGCGGCATAGGCCCGCTCGCGCCATCGTTCCACGTCGTCAGCGCCGACGGCCAGGTCGAGCGCCTCGGCCAGTGCCGGTCCGACGCGCCCGCCGGCGAGCAGGCTCGGCACCGTGCGCACGAGCACGGCTTGCGGGCCGAAGGTCTCGACGCGGAAGCCGACGCGCGCCAGCTCGGCGAGCACCGCCGGCAGGGCGTCGACCTGCGTCGGGCTGAGGTCCACCACCTCCGGCTCCAGCAGGGCCTGGCCAGCGCCTTGGGCCTCGGCCATCAGCCGCTCGAAGAGCACGCGCTCGTGGGCGCGATGCTGGTCGACCAAGTAGAGCCCCTGCGGCCCCTCGCAGACGATGAACAAAGCGCCCGTCTGTCCGAGCACCCGCAATGGCGGCAGGCCGTCGCGCGCCTCGTCCTCCGCCTCGGGCGGCGCAGGCGCCACACGCCAGGGGAACACCGCCTGCGCCACCGGCGCGCCGTCGGTTGCAGTCTCGTGTTCGGGCGGGCCGAGGCTTTTGACCGCCGGGGCGGCCTCCGCCAGCGCCTGGTGGAGCGCGTCGAGCACCCGCGCGAAGACCAGGCGCTCGCGGCGGAAGCGCACCTCCCATTTCTGCGGGTGGACATTCACGTCGACCTCGTCGGGCGGGACGCGCAGCGCGAGCACGGCGATGGGGTGCTGCCCGCCGGGCAGCACCGTGCGATAGGCGCGCTCGATGGCGTGCTGGAGAGCGCGGCTGCGGACGGCGCGGCCGTTGACGAAGAGGAACTGGTGGCTGCGTGTAGCACGGGCCAGCGTCGGCGGGCTGGCCAGGCCAGCGATGGCGACGCTGTCGCCGGCGAGCGCGACGTCGCGCAGCGCCCGCGCGACCTCGGGGCCGTAGAGCTGCGCGAGGACGGCCCGCAGGTCGCCGCTCCCGCCGCTCTCAAAGGTCACTTGGCCGTCCTGGCGCAGTGTGAAGGCCACCTCTGGGTAGGCGAGGGCAAAGAGGTGCACGAGACGCGCGGCCTGGCTGCCCTCGGCCGACGCGCTGTGCAGGAAGCGCAAGCGCGCCGGCGCGTTGAAGAATAGGTGGCGGACGACGACGGCCGTCCCGCCCGGCCAGGCGCGCTCCTCGACGTGCTCGACGCGCCCGCCGGCGAGGGCGATAACCGTCCCAACGGCCTTCCCGGTCGCGCGCGTCGTCAGCGTCGTGTGGCTCACGGCGGCGATACTGGGCAGGGCCTCGCCACGAAAGCCCAGGCTGGCGATGCGGTCGAGATCCTCCGCCAGGCGCAGCTTGCTGGTCGCGTGGCGCTCGAAGGCCAGCGCCACCTCGGCGGCCGGAATGCCGCAGCCGTCGTCGCGCACCGCGAGGAGATCGAGCCCGCCGCGCGCCAGCTCGACCTCGATGCGCTGGGCGCCGGCGTCGAGGGCGTTCTCGACCAGCTCCTTGACGACGTCGGCCGGGCGCGTGACCACTTCGCCGGCGGCGATGCGGGTGGCGACGCTGGGTGGTAGGATACGAATCGACATGGCTGCTCGGCCTCACGGCGGATTGTAGCACGGGAGCACGATGGGCAAGGTCTCGCTGGTCTGGACGCGCGCGCTCCGCGTGCCGCTTTCGCTGTTCGTCGTCTCGCGGCTCTTCGTCCTGCTGGTTGGCGAAGTCGCCATCCTGGCCACGGCGCCGCCCGGCGAGCTGGCGCGCACCGACCTGCACAACCCGCTGTTCGTCTGGTGGCAGCGCGGCGACGCCGGCTGGTACACAGAGATCGTGGAGCAGGGCTATCGCTACGACCATGCGCAGCAGTCGTCGGTGGCCTTCTTCCCCGGCTATCCAGCGGCCGTTTGGCTGGTGCGGCTGCTCGTGCCGCACACGACGCTCGCCGGCTCGCTCGTCAGCAACGCGGCGCTGCTCGGCGCGCGGTGCGCGGTGTACGCGCGCGGCCGTGCGCGCTTCGGCGCGCCGGCCGCCGGCTGGGGCGCGGCGCTGCTGGCCTTCCAGCCCTTCGGCTTCTACTTCAGCGTGACGTACTCCGAGTCGCTGTTTCTCTTGGCGGCCGCGCTGGCGGTGTGGGCCGCCGAGCGCGGCCGCTGGCATTGGGCCGCGGCCGCCGCCGCATTGGCGATCGCCACGCGCCTGGTGGGCGTGGCCCTGCTGCCGGCGCTCGTGTTGCCGCCGGGCGCGCAGTGGCTGCGGCCGACGCCGCGGCAGCTCGCCGTGATCGCGGCGGGCGCGCTCGTGCCGATGGCGTTCGCCGCCTACCTCTGGTTGCGCTTCGGCGATGGGCTGGCGTTCGCCACGAACAACGTCGCCACCTGGGGCGACCCGTGGCACGTCCTGGCACTCGTGCCAGACCGTATGGCGCAACTCGTCTCGCCGCAGGGTCTGCGGCTGACCGAGTACGGCGCGCTGATGAGCCTGAACATCGCCACGCTGCTGGCGTGCCTGGCGATCACCCTTTGGTGCTGGCGCCTGCTCGGCCCGCGGCTCGGCGTGTTCGCGGCGCTGGCGGCGCTGATCCCGCTGGCTACGACGCTGTCGTTCGCCTCGGGGCGCTACGCGGCGGTCATCTTTCCCGTCTACCTGGCGCTCGGCGCGCGGCTACCGGGTGCGGCGAATGGCACGCTGCTGCTCGTCTTCGCGGCCGCGCTGGCGGCCTTCACGGCGCGCTACGTCACCGGCGGGCTCATATGGTGATGCGCGTGGCGCGGCGCCCCACCC
>JACQUS010000358.1 GCA_016210125.1 Chloroflexota bacterium
AGCGTGAGGAACTGGCCGACGGCGATCGTGCTCATGGAAGGCGCGATCGTCAGGGTGACCGAGCCGGCCTGGCGGACGGTGACCTGCTGCGCCACGGCGCTGCCGCCGATGCCGAGCACGGCGACCGGGCCGGTGATGAGGCCGGAGCGCCGCTGCCGCCGCCACAGGCCGAAGTCGACGTTGTCGATCTTGCAGTTGCCGTTGAAGTCCCTTCCCAGGCTGTAGAGCGTCGGATTCGTGCAGCTCGCGATCGCCCGGCGCGCCTGGCGCCACAGCCCGAAGTCGAGGTTGTCGACGTCCTCGTCGCCGTCGGCGTTGCCGAGGCAGAAGCCCTTGTCCTGGCCGGTGTTGCAGACCGTCGGCTGCGCGGTGAAGTCCACCGTCGTGTTCGTGCCGATGGTCACGTCCGTCTTCTTGAACGAGAGCGCGCCAGGGGCCTTCACCTGCACGTCGTAGGTGCCAGGGGTCACGTTCGTGGCCGTGAAAACGCCGGACGCGTCGGTGTCCCCGGTGATCGTCGCCAGGACCGTCGTCTGGCCCGGCGCGAGCAGCGTGATGGTGATCGGCGTGCGCCAGCCCGGCGTCGAGGAAACGCTGCGCTCGGACGGGAAGACGATCTTGAAGACCGTCCCGCCCTCGGCGATGCGCACCCGGGCGTTGTTGATGACGCCGATCTTCTCCGTCACGTCGAGCAGGATGCTGGTGCCGGTGCCGATGTTCACACCGGTCCGTGGCGAGTCGACCGTGAAAGTCAGCGCCTTGAAGACGATGGACCCCAGCAGCTTCGAGCCGCTCTGGTCAGTCGTCGAGGCCCACGAGAAGCGGATCAGGCCGGTGGTATTGCTGACCGTGTTGATGTCCGGGTCCGGCAAATCGCCGACGATGACGCTGGGGCTGTTCTCCGATGGGCCCACCACGCGCAAGTAGGTCGGGTTGAAGCGCAGGAATAGGTCCACCGAGTTGAACGTCGACGAGCCGGCGAGGATCTGCACCGTCATGGTGAAGACCTCGTTGAGGCCGACCGTCGGCGTCTCGGGCAGCACACTGATGGTGATCGGGCCGCTGCCCCACACGGCGAACGGGACGCGCTGGGTCTTGCTGTCCTGGTCGCCGCGGATGAAGTGCGTGCCGGGCGCTTGGCTCGACGGGATGGTCACCGTCTGCGTGAAGGCGCCCTCGCTATCGGTGGTCACCGTGGCCAGGGTGGCGCCCGTCGAGCTCCACACGACGGTCGCGCTGGCGTTGGGGTTGTAGCCGCTGCCGAGCACCTGGGCGCCGCTGTTCGGCAGCCCGCCGTGCGGGCTGACGCTGACGAGCGGCACGGCGGCCGCTGGCGGCTCGCTCGGCGGCGGCTCGCCGCCGCCTTCGACGGTCACCGTGAACGGGGCAACGGCGATCGTGATCCCCTGCACGGCGCGGATGAAGTGCAGGCCCTCGGGCGCGTTCGCCGGGATGGTCACCGTCTGGGTGAAGGCGCCACCGCCGTCCGTCGTCGGCGTCATCAGCGCGGTGGCCGTGCTGCTCCAGACGATCGTCACCCCGGCGTTGGGGTCGAAGCCGAAGCCATTGACCGTCGTCGTGCTGCCGGCCGTGCCGGCCACCGGATTGAGCACGATCGCCGGCGGCGGCAGCAGCGCCACGCCGACGGTCACGGTGAACGGGGCAACGGCGACCTTGGGCCCCTGCTCGGCGCGGATGAAGTGCAGGCCACCCGGCGCGTTCGCCGGGATGGTAACCGTGTGAGTAAGCGCGCCAGTGCCGTCGGTGCTCGGCGTGCCCAGCGTGGCCGCGGTGCTGCTCCACACCAGCGTCACGCTGGCGTTGGGGTCGAAGCCGAAGCCGTTGACCGTCGTGGTGCTGCCGGCCGTGCCGGCCACCGGGTTGAGCACAATCGCCGCGGGCGGCGGCAGCAGCGTGCCGACGGTCACCGTGCTGGGGATAAAGGCGACCGTGAGCGTCAGGCCCTGATAGGACACGGCCGTCGGCTGGACGAAGGGGACGAACGAGACGCCCTCGGCTTTGCCGCGGAAGGGCAGGACCGCCAGCGGGATGGTCCCGTTCAACGGATCTTGGCCGGCCGAACGCCCGGCGGCGAAGACGATCGTCCCGGCGGCGTTACTGACCGAGTTGCTCAGCGGCTGCTGGAAGGTCGTGATCGAGCGCACCGTGTTGGTGAGCTGGTTGGTCTCGGGGTCGATGATCTCCAGCACCGACGGGTTGAAATTAACGTACACCTCGGCCCCGTCGACGAGCTGGCTGCCGGCCTCGAGGGTCAGCGTGATGCCGACGCGCCCGCCGACCGGGATGATGGGCACGGTGGGCGTCATGCGCAGCGTGACCGCGGCCTGCTGCGCGGAGACCGAGCGCCGGCCGAGCGCGCCGCCGCCCGGTTCGACGACCACGCCGCCGGCCAGGGCCACGGTGTTCACGGTCGTGACGTCGATCTCCAGGTCGCTGCGCGAGCTGAGGACGACCGTACCGGTTATGTTGGTGAGCGTCTGCCCGAAAGCCACCGGGAAGTAGCCGGCGGTGCCCTTGCGCACGCCGACCGCGCGCACGATGTAGCCGTTGGCGTCGGCGGGCACCGTCAGGGTGAACGTGCCGGTCGGCGATGTCACCGCGGTGAAGGCGGCGAGCAGGTTGTCGCTGACGCGCCGCGCCTCGACGCCGCCCTCGTCCGGCGGCGTCCCGCCGACGGTGACCCGCCCGCTGAGCACGAACGCGGCCTCGGCGCTGATGGCGAAGTCGTTGCCGCTCGAGGTGGCCCCGGCACTCACCGAGACCGTGCGCTCCGACGGCTGGGGGAAGAGGCTGGGCGGCGCGGCCAGGCGCACGCGGTACGTGCCGTCGGGCACGCGGACGGCGTAGCTGATCGTCGCCGGCCCGCTGCGCGCGGGCAGCGGGAACAGGTCGGTGCGATTGTCGCTGAGCCGCGTGACCAGCAGGCTGAAGTCGCTGGCGAGGAAACCCGCCGGCACGCCGATGGTGCCGGTGATGAGGTTGGTGTTCGGCGTGAGCATATCGATGGGGAAGATGCCGGAGGACGAGATTGGCCCCACGGCCACGGAGAAGAAGCCCAGAAGATCGACGACCGGCGTCGGCGGCGTGCCGAGGCCGGCGAGATTAGTCGAGTCGGAGAACACGCTGCGCGCGCGGACGAGGTAGCTCCCGGCGGCGAGCTCGCTGAAGCTGAAGCAGCAAGCGCCGACGGCGTCGCCGATGACGATGTGGTCGGCGCTCTGCCCGCCGACGGTGATGGTCAGGACGTTGCCCGTGCTGGCGTCGACGAGCTCGACCAGCGCCTGTCGTGGCTCCGGGCTGAGGGACGACGCCCCGACGCGGACGCTGCCGCCGATGCTCAGCGGGCCGCCGGGGCCGGTGCCGGTGCCGGTGCCGGTGGCGGTCTGCCCATGGGCCACATTCCACCCACGGTCCACGAGCGGAACGAGCAGCGCGGCGCCAACTGCCACCAGCACCCAGACCAGCAGTGACAGCACGCGCACACTGGCGCCGGCTCTCGTATCCGAGCCCATCGAACCGCCCCCCAAACCCAGGATACAGCGCCGCAGGGGAGACTAACTCAGTCTCATCTTGTACGGCACGCGGGGCGTACAGTGCCATAACAGAGGCATAGCAACTGTGTTACATTTTGGCCTGGCGCTGGTGATTATTCCCCGTTTCTGGTTGTCAAAAGCCAAGAGCCGCCAAACGAGCGCCGGCCCTCGCCGCCGGCGGCCCTCACGGCGCGCGAACGGTGTAGGGAGGGCCGCTGGCGCCGAGGTTCGATGCCACGGCTTCCAGCCGGCCGCTGGCGTAGACTGGCCGGCCCTGCGGCCCAGCCGCCAGCAGGTCGAGCACGACGCCGGCCGTCGTGGCGCTCCGCAGGGCCAGGCCGGCGTGCCGGCGCTCCAGCCCCGCGCGATACCACGGCCAGGCGACCAGGCGCAGATCGACGATGGCGACGTCGGGCCGCAGCCCCAGCACGTCCTGCGCGTACCACAGGCTGAAGGTGTGCGCGTCGCTGTCGCTCAGCAGCACGGCGCGCGGCGGCAGCGCCGCTAGCACGTCGCGGGCGAAGTCGCGCGCCGTGAGGTCGGCGCTAGCGTCCACTCGCGCGTACGTCTGCGGCACCTGCAGCGCCGTGGCCAGCAGTGCCGCCACTGCCAGCGCCAGGCCGAGCCGCACGCGCCAGCGCCGCTCGACGCGCAGCGCCTCGCCGGCGACGCGCGCCAGCGCCGGCGCGCCGACGCCGAGCGCCACGGCCCAGGCGGCGAACAGCGGCAGCAGGTAGACCTCGCTGTCGCGGGCGTAGTAGTTGACGGCGAAGAAGGCCGAGCCGACGACGATGACCAGCCCGGCCACGGCGAGGCGGCGGTCGCTCTGCCACAGCCACCAGGCGCCGACGACGCCGAGGACGAAGCCGGGCCAGCCGATCTGCTCAACGAGCAGTGTGGCCACGTGCGCGGCCCGCGAGAGCGCGTCGCCGGGTGCGCCGAGGAACAGGTAGCGCTGGTAGAGCGCGCCGGTGACGTGGGCCAGCAGGCCGGCCGGGTGGTGCGGCTCGCCCCACAGCAGCGGCGGGAACTGCGCGCCGCGCCACGGCAGGTAGAGGTAGATCGCCAGCCCGGCGGCGAAGGCCAGGGCCACGCGGCGCCGCAGCGCGCCGTCGCGCCACGGAGCCGGGCGGTCGAGCACGAGCGGCAGCGCGGCGGGCAGGAGGAGCGCCAGCGTCACGTGGTTGCCCAGGCCGAGCCCGAGCAGCGCCGCGGCGGCCACCAGCCAGCGCTCGCCGCCCCAGGCACGCCAGACCACCAGCGCGAAGACGATCGCGCTGACGAAGCCCAAGTGGAGCGCGTAGACCTCGGGGATGGCGGCCTGCGACCAGAAGAGCTGCGAGGTGCCGAACGCTAGGGCGCCCGCCAGCGCCCCGAGCAGGGCCAGCGCCGGCGGCGCGCCGACCGAGCGCCGGGCCAGCAGGTAGATCAGGGCCCCGACGAGGCTGACGGCCAGGGCGGCGCTCAGCGCCGACAGCAGGCTGAGGCGATAGGCGACCTCGCCGAACGGCAGCCAGGTGGCCAGGTGGCCCAGGACGACGTACGTCGGGTAGCCGGTCGGGTGCGGAATGCCGAGCGTGGCCGCGGCGACGACCAGGTCACCGCTGTCGTCGCCGCCGTTGCGCCAGGTGATCGTCGGCGCAGCGGTGCGCAGGTAGAGCGCCAGGGCCAGCAGGCTCGGCAGCAGCGCCGCGGCGCGCAGCCAGCCGTCGGCCCAGGGCGCAGCCGGCGCGAGCGTCTCAGCCGGCGTGGCGGCCGCGCTGGCCTCGGCCGCAGCTTCGGACACCTCCGGCGCCACGGCCGCCGGAGCCTGCTCGGCCTCCGGCGGCGCTGGCGGCGGCGCCGTCGGGAGCGACGTCGGCCGGAGGCTCGCTGGCGCCGGCATGCGTCGCTGCCGGCGGGTCCGGCCGCTCACGGCAGCACCGCTGCCAGCGCCTGCGCGATGCGCATGGCCTCCGCGTTGGCGGCGTCGGCACGCTCGCGCGCCAGGCGAGCCATGGCCAGGTCTTCCTCTCGCTGCGTCTGCCAATAGTGCACGATGAGCCGCCGCGCCTCGCGTTGGGCGGCGATGTCCAGCTCGGCGCGCTCCTGCAGCGCCCGCAGGCCTGCCAGCGCTGGCGGGGTGGCCTGGATCTCGCGCACCTGCGCGCGGTAGCGATCGAGGGCCTCGTCGTGCGCCGTGGCCAGCCCGGCCGGAGGCGGCGCGCGGAATATCTCTGCAAGCCGTACCGCCGCCTGGCCGCGCTCTGCCGCGGCGGCGTCGAAGGCCGCGGCGAAGGCGCGCTGGGCGGGCGCCCGGGTCGGCCCGGGCAGCGCCGCAGCGGGCGGCGCCGCCGGGATGGCCCGCGGGTCGGGTACGGCCAGCACCGCCGGGGTCGGCGTGGCTCGCGCCGGCGGCAGCAGCAGAACGCTTCCGGCCGCGCGCGTCGGCAAAGGCACCCGCGTCGGCGCGGCCGGGGCCGCCGCGCAGGCGGCGAGCACGGCGCCGACGAGCAGCAGGAACGCGGGGCACATGCGCATCACGTCGCGGCGTGCCCCCCGTAGCCGGCCGCCGCCGCGGTGTGCGGATCGAACATGAAGCCGACGCCGGGAACCGAGCGGATCGGGCCGCCGCTGCGCCCGTCCCAGCCGAGCTTGCGCCGCAGCCGATAGACGGTGACGCGCAGCAGCTTGGTGTCGTTGCCGTCGGAGTGCCAGACCCGCCGCAGCAGCTCGCCCGCCGGGACGACGCGCCCGGCGTGCATAACCAACTCCTCCAGCAGGCGGAACTCGCTCGGGCCGAGGCGTACCATACGCTCGCCGTAGCGCACCTCGCGGCGCAGGAGGTCGATCTGGAGCGGGCCGGCAACCACCCCTTCGGTGCTGCGCCGTGCGCGCCGGCGCAGCGCGGCGCGGACGCGCGCCGTCAGCTCGCTGAAGTCGCACGGCTTGTGCAGGTAGTCTTCCGCGCCGGCGTCGAGGCAGCGCACGGCGTCATAGGCGCTGTCACGCTCGGCGAGGATGATCGTCGGCAGGCCCTGCTCGCGCTGGAGCCGTGAGCAGAACTCGAGCGCGCGGCCCTCGAGGTGGCATGGCACCAGCAGCACGAGGTCGAAGGGCTGTGCGGCGCGTGCCTCCTCGGCCGACGGGAGATCGCCTACCTGGACAACCCGGTGGCCCTCGCGGGCCAGGACGTAGGCCACCACCTCGCCGAAATCGGCGTCGGGCTCGACGACGAGCAGTTTGCCCATGGGTGCTCCGCCCCCACTCCCCACCGCTCTCGCGTGATCCCGCCGTTGGACGGCCGGGTTGAGGTCGGCGAACGGCGCCGGTCTGGGAACGTGCCGCCCCGCGGAGCGCACTCGCGCCCGCGCGCCGGTGCACCCGCCAGCATAGTCGCTCGCCCGCGTTTCGTCAAGCCGGCGGGGCCGCGTCCCCCGGCAGGGGCAGCAGCAGGTCGGCCTCCTCGACCGTGAAGCGCAGCGGCGGGGCGAAGCTCGACGCGCCGGCCGGGGGCGGCTGGTACAGGTCGGGGTACGCCTTGCGCGCCAGGCGCGGCGTCGTACCGAGCCGGTCGTCGCCCGCGCCGAGGCAGGCCCTGAGGTAGCGCAGCGCGAGGCCCTCCTGCCACCAGAGATCGTGGAAAAACGCGTGCCCCCCGCCGTGCAGCAGCCACACGCGCGTGTACGGCTGGGCCTGGGCCCGCGCGGCCAGGGCGATGCTGTGCGGCGGCGGCGACTCGTGGTCGTCGAGCGCCGAGACGACAAGCCAGGGCACGCTGATCTGTGGCAGAAAGCAATAATGGCGGGCGTATTGATACAGCTCGGCCAGCGTCGTGCCGTACTGCGACGCGGCGTCGCCGAGCGCCTCGTCGGGCAGACGTTTCACGTAGCGCAGCCAGGCCTGGCGAGCGATGCCGCGCCGGTAGCCAACGTCCTGGGCGGCCCACATGCTGAAGCCCAGCGCGCAGCTCACCTGCCGCTGCGCGTCCAGGCCGAGGGCCGTCGTCGCGATGGCCGCGCCGAAGCTGAAGCCGAGCAGGCCGACCGTGCTGACGTTGGGCCGCTGCCGCAAGGAGGCCGCCAGGGCTAGCGCGTCCTCAGCCTCCTTCCAGCCCATGGTGAACGGCCGCTCGGAGAGGCGGCGACTGATGCCGGTGCCGCGCTGGTCGAGGCTGGCGACGTGGTAGCCATTGGCGTGGAGGCACAGGGCCATCGCGACGAGCGCCGGCGTCGTCTTGCGCTGCAGCCAGGGCGGCAGGATGATGACCGCCGGTCGCGGCGCGGCATTGTGATGGAAGCCGAAGACGGCGGCCAGCGGCGTACCGTCGAAGCTCTCCCAAACTGTCTCAACGAAGGGCGGCTCGTACGCGGTGGGCAGGTGGGCCGTGTAGTCGGCCGTGCCGCTGTACGCCGGAGGGTAGGGATCGTAGGGCTGCGTGGCCTCGGCGGCGAGGAAGGCGTCAAGATCAAAGGCGTCGAGATCCACCGCGCTACGGCGACTGCAAGAGCTGGTGCACGCGCTGGAGGAGCGTCAGCGGGCTGAACGGCTTGACGAAGTAGTCCACGGCGCCCAGCTCGCGGGCGACGTTGCGCGCCTGGGCGTTGCCCGTGGCGGTGAGCATGATGATCGGGATGGACGCCATCGTCGGATCGGCCTTGAGCTGGCGGAGGACCTGAAAGCCGTCCAGCTTGGGCATGGCCACGTCGAGCAGGATCAGGTGCGGCCGCTGCGCGCGGGCGACCTGGAGGGTTTCCTCACCATCGCCGGCGTGCAGGATCTCGAACTCCTCCGGCCCGAGCGTCACCGAGACGAGGCGCCGCAGCCCCTCTTGGTCATCGGCGAGCAGGATGCGCTTCTTCTGTGATGCCGCCATGCTCTGCCCCCGCTGCGCTCTCCCCGCGCCCTCGCCCGCGGTAAGCTTACGTCTGATCGGTCGGCGCGTCAATAGCTCCCGGCGGCCCTGCCCGGCGGCCGGCGGCGGCCGTCACTGTTCCAGCTCGCGGCGCATACGCTCGTACGTCGCCTGGTCGATCTCGCCCCGCGCGTAGCGCCGCTTGAGGATTTCCAGCGCCGAGCCCTCGCGCGCCTCGGGCCGCGGGCCGGCGCGGTCCAGCGCCCAGCGCAGCAGCAGCACGCCGCCGACGATGACCGCCGCCCAGAAGGCGAGCATGCCGAGCAGGCCGAGGAGCATCGCCACGGCCCACAGCCAGCCGCCGCCGGCGCCAGCCCACCAGCCGCCCATCATGCCAGGCGCCATGCCCCACCCGCCGACAAGCCCGCCGGCGATGAGCGGCAGCGCGAGCCCGGCCACCAGGAGTGCGACGACCAGCCAGACTACTTCGCGGGACACTTACGGCACCTCCTACGGTAGCTCTTGGCGGGCGAAGCGCCCATCGTAGCGCGCCCGCCCGCGCGTCTCCTCGAGGATGAGCTGGCAGATAGCCGTGCCGGGGTACAGCGCCAGGGGCACCGGCCCGACATTGATCATCTCCAGCACCTGCTTGTTGGCGATGCCCGGCTGGAGGAAGCTGGCGGTGATGTGCACCATCAGGCCCAGCCGGGCGAAGCGACTGCGCCCTTGCAGCCAGCCGCAGAGGTTGTCGGGCAGGATGATGCGCTCGCGCGTGACGCCGTGCACGGCCTGGCCCGGCAGCAGCAGGAAGGAGTCCTCGACCTCGACCAGCTCGGTGATGGCGTCGAAGTCGGCGTCCTCGGTGACGTGGAAGACCTGCGGGTGGCGATGGAAGACGCGGAACCAGCGGTCGAGGTGCAGATCGATCGACGCCGGGCCGACCGTGCCCTCGTCGAAGGGCTCGATGCGCACGGCGCCGTCGCGGACGGCCCGCAGGATCTCGTCGCGGGTGAGGATGGCCATGGCTAGCGCCGTCCGCGCACGAGGTCCGACGCGCCGAGCTCCTGGCGAAGCTGGAGATAGCGGATGATGCTGCTGCGGCTCAGCAGGCCGAGGAGCTGGCCCTCATCCATCACCAAGAGCTGGTTGAGGTCACGCTCGGCCAGCAGGCGCAGCGCGGGGGCGAGCTCATCGCTCGGTCGGACGGAGGCCAGCTTGTCGTTGGTCATGATCTCGCCAATGGCCAGCGCGCCCCAGCGCTCCGCCGGCACCTCTTTGACGTCGGTGATGCTCACGACGCCCACGACGCGGCCGCCGACGACCACCGGCAGGGCGCGCAGGCCCCGCTGGAGCACGTACTCGCTAATGAAGCGCTGCACGGGCAGGTCGGGACCGGCCGTCGGCGGATCGGGCAGCATGAGATCGCGCACCCGCACGCCGACGAAGCTCTCCTGCGCGGCGACCTGCTGCCGACTCGTCTCGGCGGCATTGCTCAGGAACCAGCCGATGAAGGCGATCCAGAGTCCGCTCAGGAGCTGGCCGGCGAACATCTGGAAGACGCCTAAGGCGATGAAGATGAAGCCCAGGGTCTGTCCGGCATAGCTGGCCCAGGTGGTCGCGCGCGCCAGGCTGCCGGTCGCGCCCCAGAGGATGGCCCGCAGGACGCGCCCGCCGTCGAGCGGGTAGCCCGGCAGGAGGTTGAACACCGCCAGCATGACGTTCACCATGCCGAGGTATTCGAGGATGGCGCGCAGCGGCACGTCGGCCACGCCCAACGCCCGCGCGGCTAGCCACGAGAGGCCGCCGATAAGCACGCTGGCGACCGGGCCGACGACGGCGATGAAGAACTCGTCGCGCGGGGAGTCGGCCTCGGAGCGGATGTGCGCCACGCCGCCGAAAATGAACAGCGTGATGCTCTCCACCGCCAGGCCACGAGCGCGGGCCGCGGCAGCGTGGCTCAGCTCGTGCAGCAGGACGGAGAGGAAGAGCGCCAGCGCGGCGACGAAGCCGGCGGCCCAGTAGGTGACCTCGCTCCATCCCGGATACGACTGCGGGAAGAAGCCCTGGGCCAGCGAGAGGGTGATGACGGCGAGGGCCACGAACCAACTGGGGTGCACGCCGACCGGGATGCCGGCGATGCGTCCGAGCCGCAGTGCCGCGTCCATGGTCGCTCCTTCCAGATGCTCCTTCCAGACGCTCCTTCGCCGCCAGGCGCCGCACGCGGCCCCTGCGCCTACGCCACGAGCACCCGCCGCCCGCGCGGCGAGGCGCGCGAGGCCGGGCCGGAGCACCGCCGGTATCCGGCTTTGCCTTTAGTGTACACCGATCCTGTCACGAGACCGACAGCGCGGCCCACCTCGCGCGCCGGTAACGTAGACGGTGAACCAGGGCCATACCCAGGGCCATACATGGAGGATGCTATGCCGCCGGTCCTCGACGCTCCAGTCAGCGTAGCGCCAGGCCCGCGCCCCGACGCCACCGCCAAGGCCAGCGATCGTGGCCCCGACGACGCGTTGACGGCCGCGCTGCTGCGCTTCGTCGCCAGCGGGCGGGCGCTCAGCGCGTGACGTGCCGCTGCACGTCGCCGCGTACGCCGCTCACGTCGCGGGGCGGCTCGTTGCGCGGCAGCGACAGAAAGTACTCGACCATGGGCCCGTCGTCGCTCAAGAGCGGCCCCGCGCCGACGTAGCGGCGTAGCTCCTCCGGCCCGGCCCAGTAGAGCCCCAGCAGCGCCTCGAAGCTCGGGATGCGCATCTGCTCCAGCGCCGCCCGCGTCGCCGGGTCCGCCAGCTTGCGCTCGAAGGCCGCGCGGTCGATCTGCAAGGGCTGCGTCGAGCCGATCATCAAATGGCCCATGAACCAGAGCGTCGTCTCGGGAAAGACGCTCAGGAACGTGCGCATGATCAGCTTGTACTGCGTCTCCGGCAGCTCGCCGATCCACTGAAGCATGAGCCCATCGTCTTTGAGCACGCGGCGCGCCAGACGGAAGTACTCGACGGAGTAGAGGTTGCCGGCGCCGGCATGGTAGGGCTGGATCACGTCGGCGGTGATGACGTCGTAGCGCTTGGGCGTCAGCAGCAGGTAGTTGCGCCCGTCGTCGACGCGCAGGCGCACGTTGGGCTGGCGCAGCACGTCGTAGTTGGCATGGCGCAGCCACTCCGAGCCGTGCACCACGCTCTGAGCCAGCTCGACGACATCGACTGCCGCGCCACGGTATTGGCTGGCCGCGCCGGGCGTCGCGCCGCCGCCCAGGCCGATGACCAACACCTCGCGCGGGTCGGGATGCAGGGCCATCGGCAGGTGGCCGATGAGCCGGTGCGTGTACAGCGTGCCGGGGATGTCGTCGGCCTGGTGCAGGCCGTCGAGGTACAGCACGCGGCGCCCGTTCGCGAGCTGCTGCACGGTGACGGTCGTCTGCACGCCCTCCTCGTGCCACAGAAGCTGCTGGCCTGGGTAGCGCTGCGCCAGGGCCGCGGCGAACGGATCGGGCGTGCCCGCCGCCGTGGCGCCGAAGAGCGCGACGCCGACGCCCGCAGCGCCGACGGCCAGCGCGCGCCGTGTTCGCGCCACGGGGACGAGCAGCGCTAGGCCCGAGGCCAGCGCCAGCGCGGCGATGATGGCCAGGCTGACCTGGCTGCCGAAGCGCGGCAGCAGGACGAAGCCGGCGGCCAGCGCGCCGAGGATCGCCCCGACCACGTTGAGCGCGTAGAACACGCCGATGCGCTCGCCGGCGTGCTTCTGCCCGTCGCCCGGCGCGCTGGCCCAGAGCCGCAGGCCGATGGGGAAGGCGAGGCCCAGGAGCAGCGTGGCCGGGAGCATGGCCAGCACGCTGGCGGCCAGGCTCACGCGGAGCTGCCCGACGACCGGCGCTCCGCGGGGCGTCTCGCCGCCGCCCGCGAGGCCATAGCCGTGCGCCAGAGCGGTCAGCGAGAAGAGCGCGGCTACGCCGATGCCCAGCTCCAGCAGCGCCAGCACGGCCAGCCAGTCTAGCCGGCGGCGCATGAGCGGCGTGACGAGGTAGCTGCCGAGGGCGATGCCGCCCAGAACCGTCGCCAGCATGATGGTGAAGGCGTAGGTCGTCGCCGGCAGGAAGAGGACGAGCACGCGGAACCAGATCACCTCGAGGGCCAGCGAGGCGAAGCCGGACACGGCGAAGACAGCGAGGACGAGGTAGCGGACGCCGGGGGCAGCCTCACCCCCTGGCCCCCTCTCCGCAAGCGGAGAGGGGGATTCGACCTCACCCCCGCTCTTCCCCTCTCCGAGTCGGAGAGGGGGACGGGGGGAGACGTCTGACCCACCGCTTCCACCATCCGGCCGCCATCTGCTCAGCGGGCCGACGGCCACTGTTCCGCCGCCGACCTTCGCTGGCGCCACGAAGCGCGCAGCACCCGCGGCGACAAGGCCGACGGCGACGTTCAGCGCCGCGGCGAGCTGGAAGGCGGCGCTGACGCCGACCCCGCCGATCAGGTAGAAGCCGGCCAGCAGCGTGCCGACGATGGCCCCGGCAGTGTTCGTCGCGTAGAGCAGGCCGACGCGCTCGCCCAGCCCCTCGGCGCGCAGCAGCGACGACTTGATGACGATGGGCAGCGTGGCGCCCATGAGCGTCGTCGGCACGACGAGCACGGCGAACGAGAGGGCGAAGCGCACGACCGTCAGCAGCGGGAGCTGGTCGGGAAAGAGGGGGTAGAGCACGACGTAGAGCTGCTCGACGGCGCGCAGGGCCAGCGGCGTGGCCAGCGCCGAGAGGCCGATGAGGACCTCGGCCGCGCCGTACCAGGCCAGCGGCCGGTCGGCGCGGTCAACCAGCCGGCCGGCGGCGAAGCTACCCAGCGCCAGACCGGCCATGAAGGCCGCCAGGACGGTGCTGGCGGCCCATACGGTGACGCCAAACACCAGCGCCAGCAGGCGCAGCCAGAGCACCTGGTAGATCAGCCCACTGGCCCCGGAGAGGAAGAACAGGACGACGAGGGTCCGCAGCAGCATCAGCCCACGGGCACCCGCGGCAGGACCTGCTCACAGAGGACGCGCAGGGAGTCGGTCGGCATCTGCTGCGACCAGCCGGCCTGGATGAGCCGAATATAGATCACCGTCACGCCGGCCTCGGCGTACTCCTGGACGCGCTCGGCCACCTCGGCCGGGTCGCCGACCAGCGCGCGCTCGCGCACCTCGCGCTCGAAGGGCAGCACGAGCTCGACGGTGCGCTGCTCCTGCAGGCCGACCTTCTTATAGTAGGCCCAGCCGCCAGGCAGCACGCTCTCGGCAAGTCTGTACGCCTCGTCGCGGCGCTCGGCGACGCAGAGGTTGCGATAGGCCCCGATGGGCCCGCGGTCGGCTAGGCCGCGGGCGCGGCGCGCCTGGTGGAAGACCTCTCCGTGCCGGCGGATGTCGTCGATGGTCGACTGCGGCGGGGCTAGTAGCCCGTCGCCCAGGCGGCCGGCGCGCTCGGCCGCGCCGTCGCTCTGCGCGCCGACCCAGATCGGCGGGTGCGGCTTCTGCACCGGCGTAAAGCCCATGCGCCCGGCGGTGAGGTGGAAGTAGCGCCCGTGGTGCGTGACCTCGTCGCCGGTCCAGAGCTTCTTCATGAGCTCGACGGCCTCCTCGAAGCGTCCCGCGCGCTCGCTGCGCCGGACGCCGGCGGCCTCGAAGAGCTGCTCGCGGTAGCCGATGGACGCGCCGAGGGTGAAGCGCCCGCCGCAGAGCGCGTCCACGGTGGCCACCTGCTCGGCCAGGTCGACTGGGTTGACCAGCGGGAGCTGTACGGTGCCGGTGGCCAGGCGCCAGTTGCCAGGCTCGGCCGCCAGACGAGCCATCAGCACGAGCGGGCTGAAAAACTTGACCGGATACGAGACCCAGTGGTACGGCGCCGCCACGTCGGTGAAGCCGGCCGCCCCGGCCAGGCGCATCATCTCGGCCCATTGCTCGATCTGTCGCTCGACCGGAAGCTGCGGATCACCCACGCCCAGGTACAGGCCGAAGCGCATGGCTCTCCTCCTCTGAACATCGCCCATGCGTCCGTGAGGCCCCACCCCACCCCCGAAAAAGCTTACCATAGGGGGCCGCGCCCCCTCTGGACGCCCCGCTGTCTCATCGCCCCTCTCCAGCCACGCTGGAGAGGGGCCGGGGGTGAGACCCATCCGCGCTGCGCAGCCGCCTGTCATTCTCCGCTGGCGTCGCGGAGCGACATGGGCAACTCCCCGGAGCGCGCGGCTCGCGGACGCGCCGAGCCTTTTCATTCCGCGCCCGCGTGCCGGCGGGAGATCGCCACCCCTACTCGCCCTCCCTCACTGCGTCGCCACGTCGTCCCTTCTCCGCGTCCGGGGCGGGCGGCAGGCAGGTCACCGCCCGGCAGGGGCAGCCACGGGGGCGCGGCAGACGGCGCTCGTGAGCGCGCGGACGTCCGGCAGGGTCTCCAGACCCTCGACCAGCTCGATGGCGCGCTCGACGTCGGCGGCAGACAGCACCCGTGCCGCGCAGTCGCGGAACTTGTCGCGCAGCTCCTCTTGGCTCAGCGGCACGGTCGCCTCGCCCTTCGGGTAGACGATGGTCGTGCGGAGCTGGCGGCCGTCGCGCAGGTGAATCACCACGTGCTCCTCCGGGCGCACCCAGGTCGGCTGGCCCTCATCGCCCGGGATGCGGCGCATGCGCACCCGCGGCAGCAGCGCGCGTACCGCCGGCCGGCGCACCATCGCGTCGTCGAACGTATCCAGCCGAATGGCGCGGTCGACGAGCGCCGCGGCCAGGCAGTACTGCATGCTGAACTTGCCTTCCAGGCCGCTGTGCGGGTCGTCATGGATGAGCGAGCGCGGCGGATCGAACGAGACCTGGCAATCGACCTCGACCACGTCGTCGGGCCGGATGTCGTGCTGCCGTATGAGCGCGAGCACGCCGTCGAGCGCGCGGTGCGTGCTGCCGCAGCAGGGGTAGGCCTTGACCACCAGCCCGGGCTGGAGGATGTCCCAGGGCTGGCCGAGCCGTCCGACGACGGCCTGCGGGTCGGGCTTGCCGCCGGAGTAGGCCTGGCAGAAGCCGTAGCGCGCTTCCAGCGCGTCGGTCGCCGCGGTGAAGCCGAGGGCCACGAGGTCGGCGGCGACGATGGCCGCGCGCGCGGCGTTGCCGGCGTGGAAGGGCTTGGTCATGGTGCCGAAGTTGGCGCGCAGGCCGGCCGCTTGCGATGCCGCCAGGCTCACGGCCATCTGCGCGCGCGGCGCGTCGAGGCGCAGCAGCCGCACTGCCGCAGCGGCGGCGCCGACGGTGGCCAGCGGCGCGGTGGGGTGCCAGCCGAGGTCGTCGCTGTAGTCCGGGCCGAGCGCGGCCCGCAGCTTGCACTCGACCTCGAAGCCGACCAAGTAGGCTGCGAGGCACTCGGCGCCCGAGGCACGCTCGCGCTCGCCCAGCGCCAGGACGACCGGCAGGAGCGGCGCGCTCGGGTGGCCGTACATGCTGCGGTTGATGTCGTCGTAGTCGAGCGCGTGCGCCAGCGTGCCATTGGCCAGCGCGGCGAGCGCCGCCGACAGGCGCAGGTCGCAGCCGAGAACGCCGGCCTCCGGCGTGCCGCCCTGGCGGGCGACGTAGCGCGTGATCACCTCGCCGACCTCGGTGCGCGCGCCGGCCAGGGCGACGCCGAGGGTGTCGAGCAGGCCGATGGTGCCCCAGCGGCGGGCCTCGGCCGGGATGTCGTCGAGCGGGGTCTCGACGGCGAAGCGCGCGATGGTGGCAGTCAGCGACACGATGCTCCTCCTGGGCAGGTGACTGCCGCGCAGTATACCAT